>JADGOF010000029.1 GCA_017883105.1 Acidimicrobiales bacterium | reverse complement strand
CCAAGTGGCATGTCAAACGCTCATGGCACGCAGACTGGATCCAACCAACCGGCCCACCCATGGCGACCATCCGGTCACCCTAACTGAACGGTATTGAGGTTAGCCAGCCATCCCGACGATCGGCCTGTTGAGAGCGATCGCCCCGGTCGAGCCAAAGAACCCGGCGTCCCCGAAGGCGAAGATGCCCCCGTCGGAGGCCACCAGCCAGTACCCCTTGCCGGTGGGGGTGGCTGCCATCCCGACGATCGGCCTGTTGAGCCGGATCGCCCCGGTCGACCCAAAGAATCCGGCGTTCCCGAAGGCGAAGATGCCCCCGTCGGAGGCCACCAGCCAGTACCCTTTGCCGTCGAACGCACTCTGCCCACCTGGGGCACAGGCGGGCGAGTACACGCCGACCCAGGTCAGCTTCACGTTCACGTGGGATGAGTAGGGGGTCTGGCCGTTGAGCGTGATCTCAAACCCAGGCAGCGGGTTCTTCGTGGTGAGGTGCATCGAGGTCAACTTGACCGATCCGTTCTGATCCAGGGGGCGCACAGGAGTGCCCGGAAGTGGATTGCCGGACGAGTCCACGAACTGCACTGTGCCCGAGGCGTAGGTGCTCCGGCTGGGTGCGGTGACCTGCAACGAGGTGTAGTTGGTCGGGATGCACTGATTGAACGGGGCCACGAACTTCTTGGCGAAGACGGAGATCGCGCCCTGTTGGCAGGCTCCCCCGGTTGTCGCATCGAAGTTCTGGATCTGCGCGGCGCCGTGGTCTGAGTTGACCCAGATGCAGTTCGGACGTTGGGGATCGGGATTGACCGTATACAGCAGACCCAGGTTCGAGAACGACTTGGGGAAACTGCCGCACTTGGACGATGTGGAGTAGTCGTAGCAGTCGACCTGGGTGGTGCCGGAGTTGGCGACGTAGACCCGGGCACCCAAGGTGAGCGCGGGGCCGTTGAAGTTATTGACGGTCGAGCCGATCGCCGACGCCATTCCGGGCGGAGTGGCCGCCGGAGCCCCGCTCAGGCTGTAACACGGATTGGCAGTCACGGGTAGGCACACTCCGACCGGCGTGCCGGTGGAGTTCAGCAGCGGGAACGGAGCCCCGGCCACACCACCTACCGATACCGGCCACGAGCCGGCACACGACGCCTTGGTGATGGTGTCGAAGCAGGCAAGTTCGTTGGTCGCCCCGACCACCTGGACGAAGATGTCGGTGCCCACGGCACCGATCGGATTGGTGAACTGGCCGACGCTAATGGCCTCGCCCCCGTAGTTGACGGCGAAGGGTTGGCTGCTGCAGACACCGTCGGTGACGAGATTGAAGCAGAGGAGTGTGTTCTTCGATCCGCCCCCGGCTCCCACTACCTCGTTGAACGAGTACCAGTTGGTTCCCACCTGGACCGGATCGGAGGGGTAGGACGATCCGATGGGGGCGTCACCCACGGCAGACAGCACGGTGAAGCCGCAGAAGAGCTGCCTGCCGGTGGCCGAAACGGGCTTCGTCGTGTCGATGCAGACCACGCCGGCAGTGGCGTCGGAGGTGCGCACGGCGTAGACGAAGATGTGCCCCGAGTTGGCGTCGAGGTACAGCCCCGGTGCGTTCGAGGTGGCGAAGTTGCCACCGCCAGCGTCGGTGATCGTCTTGGACGGGGTGCTCCAACACGTCGAGGCGCTGGAGCGTTGGCGACAGGCAACTTGAAGCGTAGAGGTGTGGTGGAAGACGTTGAACACCTGCGTGCTGCTCAGGGCCACCGCCCAGCCGTCGCCCCCGGAGGATCCGGCGAATGCGGAGGGCGGCGGCGAAGGGAATTGGAGCGTGGCCGAGTAGGTCACCGAGCCGGAGTTCTGGGCTGCGCCGGCCACGTGGGACGGGGCCGCGCCGGCGAGAGCCAGTACCAGGCCGGCCCCGATGGGGATAGTCAGCACTGCTCGCACGGTGTTCCGGAATGCGTTGCGCGTTACGGATGGTTTCTTCATGTCAGTTTCCCCTCTATCGGGTACGTAACCCAGCCCCAAGCAATGACTTACGGGGCGCGGGAACCAGTCCACGAGGACGTCAGACCCGATTGCCCCTTCACGACACCTGACAAACTCCGACAGATTCGTCATCCGTCGAAGACAGCAATTTAACGTGCCGGTTGCCGCAACCGATAGGCACTCGGGCGAAGAAATACCTGATCATCACGTTCCGCGTTCACTACAGCCCCCTCTGTGGTCGTAGAAGGAGAATCGGACCATACCGATAACGCCGGCCCGGCTACCTTCGGGTCTTCCAACCCGACCGGTGCGGAATCGGTCGCTTTCCCCTACGGCTACACCATCCGGTAACGGGAGCTTCCGGATGGTGCGACCTTTTCAGTGGGAACCGTCTTTTCAGTGGGAACCGTAGAAGGGGGCAGCGAAGGCGAAGACGCCGCCGTCCGACCCGGCCAGCCAGTAGCCGCCGGTGGACCGGTCGGCAGCCATACCCACGACCGGGGCATTGAGGGACGCACCGCCCATCGATCCGTGGAACACCGCGTCTCCAAAGGCGAAGACGCCACCGTCGGAGGCCACGAACCAGTATCCCCGGCTGTCCGGGGCAACGGCCATGCCGTTGACCGGCTGGTTGAGGGCGAGTGCGCCGGTGGATCCATAGAACGGTGCACCGAAGGCGAAGACGCCACCGTCGGTGGCCACCTCCCAGTACCCACCGGTGGCGGTGTCCGATGAGATGCCGACCACCGGCTTGTTGAGGTGCACCCCGCCCATCGATCCGTGGAACACCGCGTCACCGAAGGCGAACACCCCGCCGTCGGCACCGACCAGCCAGTAACCCTTGCCGTCCGCCGTCGGCGTCATGTCGACCACGGGCGCATTGAGCGGGTGACTTCCCATCGACCCATAGAAGCCGGCGTCGCCGAAGGCGAAGATGCCGCCGTCGGAGGCCACCAGCCAGTACCCCTTGCCGTCCGGTGTGGGGACGGCGTGTTCGATGGGGGCGTTGAGCGGTTGACCGGCCATCGACCCGAACCACTGGGCGCCCCCGTGGATCGACACGGATCCCCACGCATTGACCAGCCAGTAGCCGTTGCCGGAAGGAGTCGAGGCGATGCCGGTGAACGGACCGGGGAACACCGCCGGGGTGAGCGTGGCCTGCGCCACGAACAGACGGCGGGCCCCGCCGCACGAATAGCTGGTGCACCCACTCGCCCAGGCGGCGTAGGCGATGAACCAGTTGCCTGCCCCGTCCTGAAAGAGGGAACCGCCCCCTGGGCCCGATACCGACCCGTAGGACGACAGGATCTGTGAAGGCGGCAAACAGGGCCCGACAGGGCCGGCACAAGCAGTGATGGTCTCGGAGTAGCTCGACGTGTCCCAGATCCCGGTGGAGAAGAGGAGGAAGTAGGTCCCCGCGACGTTGATCAGGTCAGGATTCTCCACGGTGGTCTCCCATGGGAAATCGTGACTGTCTTGGAGGAGGAGCTGGTTCGCAGCGCCCACCAGGGACAGACCGTCACCGCTCAGCTGCTGGGCCCAGATCCGTGCCGGTTGGCCGGATCCGCCGTCGTTGGACTTCCAGACCAGAAAGGCGTGCCCGGAGACCGGATCGACAAAGGGGCTTGGGTCGATGGCCCCGCCGAGACTGGTCTGGCAGAGCAGCGGTCGCGTGGAACGGTCGACGAAGACGGGGCTGGTAGGGCTGAGGGTGGCAACAGTGGCCACCGACAAGCAGTTGAAACCGGTGTCACCGGCGTGCCCCGACATGGCCGCGTCGTAGTACATGATCCACTTGCCGTCCCAGCGGATGACGCCCGGGGAGGTCTGGGTGTCGATCTGCTGCCACGAGGGGACCACGGGCAGGGCCGTGGATCCGAAGGGTTGCCCGGTGTAGGAACGCCACCCCGATTGGGGTGAGCCGGAGGTGTCGATGAGGGCCTGGATGTGATTCCCGAGGCGGGTCCCGGTGGTGAACGCGTAGTAGGTGGAGCCGTCCAGGATCACATCGGGATCGGGCGCGTCCCCGTTGAAGGCCGGAGCGGTGCTCGGTTGGAGGGCCACCCCCCGAGGTGCAAGGGCTGCCGCCGCCCTGCCCCACGAGATGATGCCGGCTGACAGGGCGGCCACCACCATCGCCACGGTGATGGTCAACGTGGTAATTCGTCGCTTCATCTGCTCCGCCTTATCATGGGCCTCCGATCCGGCCGACTTCCGCTCCTTCCGAAAGTAGCCGGTCCCTGCCGAGGAGAACGTGCTCTGCCATCAATCGTCCCGCCCGGGCTCCTTCGCCCGAGGCGACTGCTCGGGCGATCATGTGATGAAACATCGCCGAGCGAGCCATTTCAGCCACATCGAAACGGTGGAACGCCTGGAAGACCAGGGGAACGTCGACCGTCCGCACCAACAGCTGATGGAGGCGTTCATGGCGTGCCGCGACCACGATGGCCCCGTGGAACGCACCGTTGGCTTCGTGTACCGCCCACACGACCTCGGAGCTGGGGGGCCGGTCCGAGGGGATGTTGCCCACGGCACGGTCGAACTCCCGTGCCGCCGCGGTCACTGCGCCCACGTCACCGGGGGTGCCCCGCTCCGCCGCCAGCTCGGCGGCGTAGGACTCGAGTCGGGCCCGCAGCTCGTAGAGATCGCGGATGTCATCGGCACCGGCACTGCGCACGATCGCTCCCCGGTTGCGCCGGAAGAGCACCAAGCCTTCGACTTCCAGCCGCCGGAGGGCCTCCCGGACCGGGGTGCGGGAGAGGGCCAGCTCCTCGCTCACCGTCTGCTCGACCAACCGGGTCCCGGGGGCGTAGCGGCCTTCGACGATTGCCCTTCGGATCCGCCCATAGGCCAGTGCCGCGCTGCCCTGGTTTGCGTGGTCGTCGGATGCCCGGAGCCCGTCGGTCACCCGACCGTGCCCGTCTCGACCAGGGCAGACCATTCGTCGGCGTCGACTCCGGCGAGGTCACGGAGGACCTGTTCGGTGTGCTCGCCCAGTCGTGGGCCGACGTCGGTGACCGCCCCGGGCGTGCGTGAGAATTTGGGAACCACCCCGGTCATGGGCACCTCGTACCCGGCCCTCGACTTGGCCCGGATCACCATGTCACGGGCGCGGTAGTGGGGGTCGACCATGACATCGGCCGCGTCGTAGACCCGTCCGGCCGGCACGCCGGCAGACGACAGCACGTCGAGGAGTGCCCCGGTGGCTTGGGTGGAGGTCCACCGGGCGATCTGTCGGTCGAGCTCCGCCATGTGGCGCCCGCGGGCTGCATGACTTTCGAATCGTCGGTCCCGGGCCAGCTCGGGTTGGCCCATGGCATGACAGAGGCGCCCGAACACCGAGTCGGCATTGCCGGCGATGAGCACGTCGGATCCGTCCGAGGTCGGATAGGCGTTGGCCGGTGCCACCCCGGGCAGCACGCTTCCCGTGCGGGTCCGGACCACCCCGGCGACGTCGTAGTCGGCCAACGTGGACTCCATCAGCGCTGCGACCGCCTCGTAGATGGCCACATCCACCTCCTGCCCCGAGCCACTGTGGTGCCGTTCGTTGACTGCGGCCAGGGTGCCCACCACGGCGAACAGGCCAGCCAGGGCATCCCCCAGGCTGATCCCGCAGCGGGCCGGCGGCCGGTCGGGGTCGCCGGTGGTCCCCCGGATTCCGCCCATCGCCTCACCTATCGATCCGAAGCCGGCATCTCCCGATCGGGGCCCGGTCTGGCCGAATCCCGAGACATGCACCACGATGATCCCCGGGTTGTCGATCCGCAGCATGTCGTAGCCGATACCCCACTCGTCGAGCCGGCCCGGCCGGAAGTTCTCGAGGACGACGTCAGTCGTACGGGAGAGCCGGTGGATGAGGGATCGCCCCGGCTCGGCGCGGAGGTCGATGGCCACGGACCGCTTGTTGCGTGCAATGGCCGGCCACCACAGGCCCTGGCCCTCATGGGTCAGCCCCCAGTTCCGCATGGGATCGCCCCGACCGGGGCTCTCCACCTTGATTACCTCGGCCCCGTAGTCACCGAGGAGCTGTCCGGCGAAGGGACCGGCGATGAAGTTGCCGAGCTCGAGGACGCGGATGCCGGCCAGGGGCCCCGGGTGGTGCGCTGGACTCATCCGGCGATTGTATGCAAGAGAGCGGTCAATGGCGGAGCACGCCGCGACGGTGTGGCAGATTCCAGTACGGTTGCACACAATCAGCGGTTACCTGCCGCTGGATGGATTCTTCGGGCAGCCTGGTGGGAAGCGGACCGTGGGGGAGGAGACCATGAGGTCATCAGGGAATGGTTTTGAGTTCCGGGGGATCAACCACCTGGCGCTGGTATGCAGCGACATGGCCCGGACGGTCGGCTTCTACGCCAATGTGCTCGGGATGCCCCTGATCAAGACCATCGAGTTACCCGCCGACATGGGCCAGCACTTTTTCTTCGACTGCGGAGGAGGTGATGCGCTGGCCTTCTTTTGGTTCCCCGATGCCCCGGCTCCGGCCCCGGGCACAGCCGCCCCGGCCGGTCGTCCCGACCAGGGGAGCCTGACCAGTGCCATCGGCTCGATGAACCATGTGGCTTTCGACGTCCCCCCCGAGAAGATCGACGAGTACCGCGACCGCCTGCGGGCGGCCGGCGTCGACTGCACCGACGTGGCCAATCACGATGACAGCGAGTGGGGCATCGCCGACGAGCTCCACCCCGGGGTCTTCGTGCGCTCTATCTACTTTCAGGATCCCGACGGCATCCTGCTCGAGTTCGCCAGCTGGGCCCGCCGGTTTACCGCGGAGGACGTCACGCATGTGCCCGCACGGGCCGTTGACCCGGCCCAGGCCTGAGGCGTTCCGTGCCCCGACTACGCCAGGTCCGGAAGGCCGAAGCCGAGGCCCCCATCGTGACCATGATGTACGACTACCTCTTCGAGGGCCGGGATCCGGTGGCCGAACCGGGGACCGCTACCGGATCGTCGGGGGACTGGTGGACGGTATTCGCGCTGGTGCCCGACGTCCTCGAACACGCGGTGCAGGGATTCGGCCTCTACCAGAGCCCGAACCGGCGGCTCGCCCCGCGTTTGCGCGAGCTGGCCCAGGCGCGGGCCGGATGGGCGGCCGGCAGTCAGTTCGTCTTCTCCCAGCACTGCAAGTCGCTCCGGGCCCTCGATGTCGACGAGGACGTCATCGAGTCGATTCCCCACTGGTCGGCCGCCACCTGTTACGAACGGTCCGAGCGGCTGGTGCTGGCCTACACCGACTGCCTGGTCTTCGATCGAGGTCGGGTGCCCGACGGGCTCTTCGACGCCCTGTCCGACCAGCTCGGTGACGAGGAGATCCTCGAGCTGACCTACATCGCCGCGCTCTATCTGCAACACGCGGTGATGTCCCGGGCGTTGCGTACCGAGTTCGACGACCGGGCGGATCCGGTCGTCGAGGTGATCAACGAACACGGCGACGCTAGGCGCGATGTGGGCCGGGACATCGCTCTGCCGCCTGCGTGACGACGTGAACGCCGGAACCGTCGAAATCGTCGAGGTCTCGCCGCGTGACGGCTTGCAGGACGAGCCGGTGATCCTGTCGACCGAAGCCAAGGTCGCCCTGGTGGAACGGGCCCTGGACGCCGGTGTGCGCCGAGTGGAGGCGGTGAGCTTCGTGCGCGCCGATCGGGTCCCGACCATGGCCGATGCTGAGGAGGTCATGGCCGGCATCACCCGGCGCCCCGACTCCCGACTGGCCGGACTGGTCCTCAACGAACGGGGGGTGGAACGGGCGGTGGCGGCCGGTGTGGACGACGTGAACGTGGTGGTGCTGGTGACCGAGACGTTCTCCCGGCGAAACCAGGGGATGGGGGTCGATGAGGCATTGGCCATGTGGTCGCGGGTTGCCCGAGCCGCTCATGATGCCGGTGTGGGAGCGTCAGTGACCCTCGCCGCAGCGTTCGGCTGCCCCTATCAAGGCGTGGTCGATCCGCTCCGGGTACGGGAGATGGCGATGCGGGCGGCCGAGGCCGGACCCATGGAAATCGCCCTGGCTGACACCATCGGCTGTGCCGTTCCCCCCGAGGTCGATGCGTTGGTGCGGACGGTGGGACGCGACACAGGGTTGCCGATCAGAGTCCACCTGCACAACAGCCGGAACGCCGGCTACGCCAACGCAGTGGCCGCGGTCGGTGCCGGTGCCGCCGCCCTCGATGCCAGCATCGGCGGGATCGGGGGATGTCCGTTCGCACCGGGCGCCACCGGCAACATCGCCACCGAGGACGTCGTGCACCTGCTGGACCGGATGGAGATCGTGACCGGGGTGCGACTCGACGCACTCATCGAAGCGTCTTGCTGGTTGGCGGCCGTGTTGGGCCGCCCACTCCCTGGTCAGGTTGCCCGGTCCGGGCCGTTCCCCGCAGCGGGAGGACCCGGGTGATCGAATCGAAAGAGTCAGCGATGGTGCGACGTCCCGAAGACCTAACCGCGTCATGGCTGACCTCGGTGCTCGCCTCCACCGAGCTGCTCGAGCGCGGAGGAGCGGTCAACTCGTTCACCACCCTTCCGGTCGGGACCGGCCAGATGGCCGACACGGTGTGGGTGGCTGTCGACACCGGTCCGGCAGGTGCGAAGAGCCGGTCGCTGATCGCCAAGTTCGCCTCGGCTGACGAGCAGAGTCGTTCCACCGGGCTGATGACCCGGGCCTACGAGATCGAGGTCGGGTCCTACTCCGAGGTGGCCCGCCATATTCGGACCCGTATGCTCGCCTGCTACTACAGCGCCATCGAGCCGGGCACCGGATGGTTCGTGATCCTGCTCGAGGACATCACCGACGGGGTCCAGGGCGAGCAGCTCGATGGTTGCGATGTGGAGGTGGCTGAGGCGGCGTTGGTCGAGATGGCCGCCCTCTACGGTCCGGCGTGGTCCGATCCGAACCTGGCCGGCCTCGAGTGGCTGCAACGGGGTGGGCCGGAGTCCGACCAATTCATGGCCGGCCTGGTCACCTCGCTGTGGCCCGGGTTCATCGAGCGGTACGGGACCCGGCCCGACCAAGGACACCTCGAACTGTGCGACCGCTTCATGGCCGTGCTCGGGCCGTGGCTGGCCGGCCGCCCCGCCGGCACCACCGTGGTGCACGGTGATTTCCGCCTCGACAATCTCCTGCTCTGCGACGGCGACCCCCGTCCCTTTGTGGTCGACTGGCAGACCGCCTCATGGGGGTCGGCGGCCTCGGACGTTTCCTACTTCCTCGGAGGCAGTCTCACCGTGGACAATCGCCGGCACCACGGCCGGCACCTGTTGCGCGCCTACCATGACGCACTTGTGGACCACGGGGTGGGCGACTACGGGATCGACCAGCTCGAAGAGGATGCCCGGCTCCTGTGCTTCGGTGGGCTGGTCATGTCCGTCGGGGCCTCGATGCTGGTCAAGCGGACCGATCGCGGAGACGACATGTTCGTGGCCAGTATTGCCCGCTACGCCCAGCAGGCCCTCGACCTCGAAGCCGAGTCACTTCTGTCGCCAACTGCCCACACCTGAACGGAAGAACTGGAGCACACATGTTCGATCTCCCGACCCACTCGGTTGACCCTGCCGATGAACAGCGACACTAACCCGGAGCCGATTCTCTGTGGAACGAGTCCTACTACCTCGACTTCGTGGACGGGAACGGAGACCTGGCCGGCTACGCCCGTATCGGCCTCTACCCCAACCTCGGCGTCACCTGGTGGACGACCATGATCGTCGGGCCCGACCGACCTGTGGTGGCCTCGGTGGCCTACGACCTGCCGGTGAATGCGGGTACCGGTCTGGACCTCGAGGCCGATGGCCACGATGTGCACTGCGCCGTCGAGGACCCGCTGGTCACCATGACGCTGCGTGGTACGGCACCGGGGGTCTCCCATGATGATCCGGCTGCCGTCTACCGCAGGAGCGGGGCACGCCGACGACGGTCGGCTTCGACTTGACTTGGCGCACCGACGGGACGCCCTACCCCTACGACGTGACCACCCGATATGAGATCCCGTGCCTGGTCACCGGCGAGGTGACCGTGGGAAGCGAGAGGATGACCGTTGACGGGCACGGGCACGGGCAACGCGACCATTCGTGGGGGGTGCGGGACTGGTGGGCCTTCGGATGGTGCTGGGCCGCCGCCCGACTCGATGACGGCACCCGGGTGCACTTGGCCGACATCCGGATCCCCGGCCAACCCATGGCCTTCGGATACGTCCAACAGGGCACGGCGGTGCGCCCGGTCGAAACCCTGGAGGTCACCGAGGAGCTGGGCGACGAGGGGATGCCGCGCACCGCCGTCGCGCTCATCGAACCGGAGGGGCTCCGCCTGGACATCCAGCCGGTGGCCTTCGGGCCGGTGATGCTGGTGGCCCCCGACGGCCGGGTCAGCCGGTTTCCCCGGGCCTTCGCTCGGTTCACCACCGCCGATGATCGGTCCGGCACCGGATGGATCGAGTGGAACCAACCCGATCCCTCCACGGTGGCCCACTAACGTCTCGGCGATGCGCCTCTCGTTAGACCCCTCCACCGACGCGTCAGAGTACCGTTTCGCCCACCGGATCCGGACCCGTTTCGCCGAAACCGACGCCATGGGGGTCATCCATCACAGCGCCTACATCCCCTATCTCGAAGAGAGCCGCGCCGCGCTGCTGCGCTGGGCCGGACATCCCTACGACCGGGTCCGGTCCGGGGGTATCGACTTCGCAGTGCTCGAGCTGTACGTCCGCTACCGTCTGCCGCTCCACTTCGACGAGGAGGTGGATATCCATGTGGTGGTAGCTCGCCCCACCCGCACCACGTTTCAGATCGGCTACCTGTTAGAGGTGGCCGGGGAGACCCGGTCCTCTGCGGTGACCGTCCACGGGGCAGTCGACCCCGAAGGTCGAGGGGTGCGGTTGCCCCCGTGGTTGACCGAGGTCGCCGACCTCACCCGGGCAGAGGACTGAGGAAGATCGACGTGCGCGTTTCGTATGGACTGCCGACCCACCGGGTGGACAGGGCCGAGGAGTTTCTGGTCCCCGGTGCCATTGGTGCGATGTCGGAGGCGGCCGAGGCTGTCGGGTTCGGGGCGGTGTACACCACCGATCATCCGTTTCCCGGCGACTCCTGGCTGGCCCACGGCGGTCACCACGCACTCGATCCACTGGTGGCATTGTCGTTCGCGGCGGCGACCACGACCACCATCCGCCTCCATACCAACCTGCTCATCGCCGCCTACCGCAATCCCTTCCTTTCGGCCAAGGGAATCGCCTCGCTCGACGTCCTGAGTGGCGGCCGGGTCATCGTGGGTATCGGTGCGGGCTATCTCGAGCCGGAGTTCGAAGCGCTCGGTGTGCCTTTCGGGGAGCGGAACGACCGTACCGACGAAGCCATCACGGCCATGAAGAAAGCGTGGGCGGGGCAGAGCATGACCTATCAGGGGTCAGGCTTCCACGCCCCCGGCAACACCATGCTGCCGATGCCGGTGCAACGACCCCATCCACCGCTGTGGATCGGGGGCAACAGCCGGCGGGCCGTCCGGCGAGCGGTGGAGTTGGCCGACGGATGGTGCCCGTTTCCCAATCCGGCCAAGCTGGCCTCCCGGACCCACACTGCACCGTTGGAGACTCCCGAGGACCTGGCCGAGTCGCTCGTCTATGCCCGGGAGCACGCGGCAGTGATCGGGCGGGCGGCTCCGCTCACCGTGTGCTTCATCCCCGAGGGACTGTCGATGGGAGGAGCCGCCGCCGTCGACGAGGACCGGGTGATCGCGTCGATCCGCGGCCTGGAAGCCATCGGGGTCGGATGGGTGGCGGTGGCCCTGCCCGGCGACACCCGGGACGCGCAGTTGGCCGCCATCGAACGGTTCGGCCGCACCGTGCTGGCCGAGGTGGGATCGGCCTGATAATCGCAGATCCCTCGGCGCGCCGTCACTACGGTATCGGTATGGAATCAAACCGGTGAGCGGATCGAAGAAGCGCACCGGTCGTGACACGGTGTCCCGGTTCTTCCTGTCGGACATCGCCGGTGCTTGGGTACTGGTGGTGGCGGTCGGAGCCGCCTTGTTGTGGGCCAACAGCCCGTGGGGCTCCTCCTACGATGCCGTCTGGGGGCACGCCACCCATGTGGGCGCCCGTGTGTTCGTCGGGTTCATCACGGTGCGCTCCTGGGTGAACGGGGCGTTGATGGCCGTGTTCTTCCTGGTGGTTGGTCTCGAGATCGGCAGGGAGCGACGCACCGGGGAGTTGGGCGATGTGCGCACCGCGGTGGTGCCGGTGGTCGGCGCCCTCGGAGGGATGGCGGCGGCGGGCCTCATCTATGCGGCCTGGAACCACGGTGGTGCGGGATCGCCCGGATGGGGGATTCCCATGGCGACCGACATCGCCTTCGCCCTCGGAGCGCTGGCCCTGCTCGGTCGCCGGGTACCGCCCGGGCTCCGCCTGCTGCTGCTCACATTGGCGGTGGCCGACGACATCGGGTCGG
This sequence comes from Acidimicrobiales bacterium, assembly GCA_017883105.1. Taxonomy (GTDB): domain Bacteria; phylum Actinomycetota; class Acidimicrobiia; order Acidimicrobiales; family RAAP-2; genus Bog-756. The sequence goes on along the minus strand of JADGOF010000029.1, from coordinate 237 downwards.
TACTGGTCCTGGCCGTGTTCTATTCGAGCAGGACCCACCCTGCCGCGTTGATCGCCGCCGGGGTGGTCGTTGTGGGCATGGTGATGCTGCGACGATGGGGCCGCATCACTGCGTGGCCGATGATCCTGGCGGGCGTGCTCCTGTGGTTCCTGTTGGCCGCCGGCGGCGTCGAGCCGGCACTGGCCGGTGTGGTGGTCGGCGTGTTGATCTCGAGCCAGGTGGCGGGATCGACGAGGA
>JADGOF010000367.1 GCA_017883105.1 Acidimicrobiales bacterium | reverse complement strand
CCTCATCGGGGCACGCCGAGCTCGAGGCCCACGGATTCCCCACCTGCTCCGTGGCCGTACTGGCCCTGCACGTCGATGCATGGGAAGACGTGGTCCACGGGTGCGCGACCCTTCTTGGGCTGTTCAAACCCCCCTACTGACCAGCGGCCGCGACCCGTTGAGGGTCGCCCCGGTCAGAGCGTCCGTAGGATCGCCGCGTCGCCCTGACCGCCGCCGCCGCACAGGCTGACCGCGGCCAGGCCACCGCCCCGACGCTTCAGCTCCAGGAGCGAGGTGAGCGCCAGACGGGTGCCGGACATGCCCACCGGATGGCCCAGGGCGATGGCGCCACCGTTGACGTTGACCACGTCTTCGTTGATGTCCAGGTGTTCGGCCGAGGCCAGGCCCACGGCGGCGAACGCCTCGTTGATCTCGAACAGGTCGATGTCGCTGACCGAGAGCCCGGCCTTGCCCAGAGCCACCGTGGTGGCGTGGGAGGGCTGGTGGAGCAGCGACGGGTTGGGTCCGGCCACCTGGCCGTAGCTGACCAGTTCGCCCAGGGGGCTGACCCCGAGCTCGGCGGCCTTGGCCTTGGACATCACGATCACTGCGGCGCCGCCATCGGAGATCTGGGAAGCGTTTCCGGCGGTGATGGTGCCGTTCTTGTCGAAGGCGGGACGCAGCTTGCCCAGGGACTCGGCTGTCGTCTCGGGGCGGACGCCCTCATCGGTGTCGACCACCAGCGGGTCGCCCTTGCGCTGGGGCACGCTGACCGGGACGATCTCCTCGGCGAACTTGCCGTCCTTGATGGCGGCCGCGGCCCGCTCGTGGGACAGGGCGCTGAACGCATCCTGTCGCGCCCGGGAGACGCCATCGGCACCGTTGTAGCGCTCGGTGCTGAGGCCCATAGCGCAGTTGTCGAAGGCGCAGAACAAGCCGTCGTACATCATCGAGTCGACGATGGCCCCGTCACCGATCCGGTAACCGGCGCGGGCCCCGGGAAGCAGGTAGGGAGCCTTGGTCATCGACTCCATCCCGCCGGCGACCACGATGTCGGCTTCGCCGGCGTTGATCATCAGGTCGGCGAGGTAGATGGCATTGAGGCCGGACAGGCACACCTTGTTGATGGTGGTGGCGGCCACCGACAAGGGGATGCCGGCGTTGGCCGCCGCCTGCCGGGCGGTGATCTGCCCGGCCCCGGCCTGGATCACCTGTCCCATAAAGACGTAGTCGACCTGCTCGGGAGTGATGCCGGCCCGCTCGAGGGCGCCGGCAATGGCGAAACCGCCCAGTTCCATGGCGGAGAAGCCGCCCAGGGCCCCGGACAGCTTTCCGATCGGGGTGCGGGCCCCAGCGACGATGACGGTTCCGGGCATGACGACCTCCGAGGCCTTCTGGCCTGATCAGGCGGCGATCCCCCCCATGGGCCCGCCACGACGACAAGGCACCATGATACGGCCTGATCCGGCGGCCCGACCACACGGAACCGGACCTGGCCCGAACCAGCCGTCCGGCACGGCTCACGCCGTCCCCAGCATCGGGGCTGCCGCGTCCAACCCGGCGGGGGATCGGCCGCGGCGGGCTCGGAATCCGCCCCGGCTCGGGTCGGGGCGATCGGGCTATCCTCGCTTCCCATGCAGGAGTTCCTCACCGCCATCCAGTCCAACGCAGCCGGCGAGGAAATCGCCGCCATCCCGCTGCCGGAGAGCTATCGCGCCGCCTACGTCCGCCGTGACGAGATGGGGATGTTCGACGGCCTGGAGTCCGAGGACAAGGACCCGAGGAAGTCCCTCCACGTCGGCGACGTGGCCGTCCCCGAACTGGCCCCCGACGAGGCCGTTATCGCGGTAATGGCCAGCGCCATCAACTTCAACACGGTGTGGACCTCGATCTTCGAACCGCTCCCCACCTTCGGGTTCCTCGACCGGCTGGGGAAGGAGAGCAGTTGGGGGAAGCGGCACGCACTCGACTACCACGTGGTCGGATCCGACGCCTCGGGCGTGGTGTTGCGCACCGGGTCGGCGGTCCGCAATTGGAAGCCCGGCGACAAGGTCACCGTCCACTGCAACTACGTCGACGACCAGAGCCCGAGCTCTCACGACGACTCGATCCTCGCCGACAACCAACGCATCTGGGGATTCGAGACCAACTTCGGGGGCCTCGCCGACCTGGCCGTGGTCAAGGCCAACCAGCTGATGCCCAAGCCGAAGCATCTGACGTGGGAGGAGGCCGCGGCCAACGCACTGTGCAACTCCACGTCCTACCGGATGCTCGTCTCGAAGAACGGGGCCCACATGCAGCAGGGCGACAAGGTCCTGGTGTGGGGCGCGTCCGGCGGGCTGGGGGCCTTTGCCGTGCAGTACGTCCTCAACGGCGGGGGCACCCCGGTGGGTGTGGTGTCGTCCCCGCAGAAGGTCGACCTGATGCACGAGCTGGGGGTGGAGGCGGTGATCGACCGCAAGGTGGCCAACTACCGCTTCTGGAAGGACGAGCACACACAGGACGAGTCGGAGTGGAGGCGCCTGGGCAAGGACATCCGCGGCCTGGTCGGAGACGACGTCGACATCGTCTTCGAGCACCCCGGCCGCCAGACCATGGGGGCATCGGTCTTCGCAGCCAAGCGCGGAGGAACCATCGTGACCTGTGCCGCCACCTCGGGCTACATGATCGAGTACGACAACCGGCATCTGTGGATGAAGCTGAAGACCATCAAGGGTTCCCACTTCGCCAACTACCGCGAGGCGTGGGATGGCAACCAGCTGGTCTGCGAGGGAAAGATCCAGCCGCCGTTGTCGGCCGTGCACACGCTGGAGAACGTCGGCGATGCGGCCTACCAGGTTCATCAGAACCTGCATGAGGGCAAGATCGGCGTGCTCTGCCTGGCCCCCGGGGAGGGGTTGGGGATCGACGATCCCGAGTTCCGGGCCGAAGTGGGCGAGGACCGGATCACCCTGTTCCGGAGACACGGGGCATGACGGAGCTCCTGCTGACCGAGATCGACCACGTGGCCATTGCCGTGCAGGACCTCGAAGCGGCCATCGCCTACTACGCCGAGACGTTCGGGGCCACGGTCGCCCATCGCGAGCGCATCGAATCCGACGGGGTCGAAGAAGCCCTGTTGCGGGTGGCGGACAGCTACATCCAGCTGCTCACACCGACCCGGGAGGACTCCCCGGTGGCCAAGTACCTCGAGAAGAAGGGCGAGGGCATCCATCACGTGGGCTACCGGGTGGCGGACTGTGCCGTGGCCCTGCAGTCGGTGAAGGACCACGGCGGCCAGGTCATCGACCAGGACCCCCGACCGGGGTCGCGTGGGACCACGGTCGCCTTCGTCCATCCCAAGGGCGCGTTCGGCACGCTGATCGAACTGGTTCAGGAGTAACGGGCCCACC
>JADGOF010000366.1 GCA_017883105.1 Acidimicrobiales bacterium | reverse complement strand
AACCCTTGCCGTCCTTGGTGGACGCCATGCCGACGATCGGCTTGTTGAGGCGGAGACTGCCGGTCGAACCGTAGAAGCCGGCATCCCCGTAGGAGAAGACGCCCCCGTCAGCAGCGACGAACCAGTAGCCCCTGCCACTGGGTGTGGCTGCCATGCCCACGATCGGCTGGTTCAGTCGAATGTTCCCCGCTGATCCATAGAAGGGGGCGTCCCCGAAGGCGAAGATGCCGCCATCGGACCCGACCATCCAGTAGCCGGCATTGGTCGGGGTGGTGGCCATGCCGACAATCGGCTTGTTGAGGTTGACCAACGCCAACGTGCCGAGGAAGTTGAGGTACGAGTCGTTGCCGAATCCGTACAGCCCCCCGTCGGCACCGTAGAGGTAGTAGCCCTGACTGGCGGGAGTCGGGGTGAGATTGAGGGCGAACGTCCCGAAGATCGCGTAGCTGCCGTCGCTGGTGGCGCATACGAACTGCAGGCCCAGGGAATCGACCTCACCGGATGATCCAATGACCAACTGGTCGAGCTCCACGAAGGCTTGATCATTGACCGAACCACCGCATGACTCATGGGAAGTGACCAAGATCTGGCCGGAGGCCGTGTTGCCCCCGGGGTGGAGCGGTCCGAATCCGGAGAGCACGAGCGAGCCCTCGCCCCCGGAAGGCAACGACCACCGCATGGACAACTGGTCGTTCACTGCAGGGAGGTAGGTGGCCTGCAGGCCGGAGCGCGACGTGACGTTCTGCGGCGAGGCGAAGGCGGTGCTGTACTCCTCGGTGACCGCCTGGCTCAGTGCCGCGACGTGGGCGGTCGGTCCATGAGGAACGATCGCAGCAACCGGGGCAGCCCGGTAAATCACCTGGTGGCGTCCGGTATGGGTCGCCAACCGGTGCCCGAGCGTGGTCTGTGGAAGGGATGAGGCTCCTGCGGTGGGTACCGCGCCGAACAGGGCGAGCATCAGTGCCGCCACACACACCCCCAGGGCCGGCCGCAAACCCGGCACCTTCGTAACAAGAACCGGTGGCATTCCGCCATCAGGAGTCGCCCAGCCACCGTCGGTCTTCACGTGCCACCTCTATCTGTCGGGGCCCGTGATCCCCAACGGGAGATCGACAGGACCGGTCTACTATTCAGAGCAGACGCCAGTCGTCGAACTCCGCCGGATGAGGACAATAGACTATCCGGCAGGCGGAGGCCAACACTTCTAGACGCGCCCCCACCGGAGTCAATCGACCGCGGTATCGATGAACACCGGCGTGTGGTCGGAAGGCTTCTCGCCCTTGCGCGCATTGCGGTCGATCAATCCGTAGGTGGTGCGGGCAGCCAGCACCTCGGTGACCAAGATGAGATCGATGCGCATGCCGCGATGACGGTGGAAGGAGCCGCCTCGGTAGTCCCACCAGCTGAACAGTTTGTCGTCGGGGTAGAGCCGTCGGAACACATCCACCAGGCCCCATGATTCGAGATCGACGAGGGCATCGCGCTCGGGTTGGCTGACGTGGGTCATGCCTTCGAATTCGGTCGGGTCCCAGACGTCGCGGTCATCAGGCGCCACGTTGAAGTCGCCGCACACCGCCACCGGTCGGTCCGGTGATGTGGTCTCCTCCAACAGTGCCCGCAGCCTGCCCAGCCAGGCCAGCTTTGCCGGATAGTGCTCACTGTCGAGGCTGCGTCCGTTGGGCACGTAGACCGACACCACCCGGACACCGCCGCAATCGGCAGCGATCAGTCGGCTCCCCTGGTCGTCGTGCGCCGACCCCATGCCCGTTGCCACGTTGCTCAGCCCCACCCGGCTGATCAGGGCAACACCATTCCAACGACCGTCGCCATGGTGGGCGGTCTCGTAGCCGAGCTCGGCGAACGCATCAGCGGGAAAGGCGGCATCGGCCTGTTTGGTCTCCTGCAGGCACAGCACATCTGGTTGGGCGTACCCGATCCACTCCTCCACCCGGGGCAGCCGTGCGGTCAGCGAGTTCACGTTCCAGGTGGCGATGCGCATGGTCAAGGACCGTTCACCCCTGATCGAACGGGACGGCGTCGACCAGCACGAAGAGCAGCTCGGCCTGACATGCCAGTTCCCCCTTGACGGTGGCCCGGCCGGTGCCCTTGCCGGCACGGGCCGACATCCGATCGAGAGTGACCTCGAGCTCGAGCAAATCGCCGGGGACGACGAGCCGGCGGAATCGGGCCTTCTCGATACCACCGAAGAGCGGAAGCTTGCCGGCGTACCGGGGATCGGCCAGGACAGCCACACCGCCCAACTGGGCCAATGACTCGACCATCAACACACCGGGGAGAGTGGGGCGCCCGGGGAAGTGTCCGGCGAAGAACGCCTCCTCGCCGGTCAGCTGCCACGCACCGGTCGCCGACTGCCCGGGATCGACCGAACGTAGCTCGGTGACGAAGAGGAAGGGGTCACGATGGGGTAGGTAGTCGTCAGCTCGCACGATTGCCGAGGATATCGGTCGGATGGGTGGTTGATGAACCCGCAGACCGGCCCGGACGACACCCCCCGGCTCGGCTCGCTACTCCTTGACCCCGGGCAGGAACAGCTCGGCCCGCCTGCGGGCTGCGTCCAACGACATGAGCACGAACGGCCCGGTCTCACCTTTGGCGAGGACTTGGCGGGCCTTTTGTGGGGCAGGATTGCCCAGGCCCCGGAGCGGAACGTGGCAGAGCATGCCCCCGACATCGATATGGGCACCGTGGGAGGTGAACGAGACCACGGTGCCGTCAAACGTGCTGCCCACCGGGTGGGCAGCCACAAAGGTCAAGAAAGTCATCGGATCGTTGAGTGCCTGGGGGGCCGGTCCGGATCGGGAGTCACCGTCGTCAACCCCGGCCGAAGCAGCATTCGCCCTCGATCTGCGCTTCGGCGGCATCTCCGGCACGACGTCTCTTCCGGCCGACTTGGTGGCCTTCGCGGCCTTGGCCGACTTGGTGGCCTTTGCGGCCTTGGTCGACTTGGTGGCCTTGACCGGCGCCGCGCCATTGGCCGGCTCGTCACCTCCGGTGGCATTCGCCATCTTGGTGGCCTTGGTGGCCTTGGTCGTCTTAGTGGTCTTGGCCGCCTTTGCGGCCTTTCCTGCTTTGGTCGCCTTGGCACCCGACCGGGGCTCCGCTCCGTCGACCTCGTCGGTCACCAGTTCATCCTGCCCTTCGGTGCTGCCCGGCCCTTCAGCGTCCTTGGCGTCCCGCCTCGACTTTGCGGTGACCGAGCGGCTCTTCGGTCCCCGGACCGGCGTCCGCGGCGTGAAGACCCATCCGACGCCCGTCACCGGCTTCCCACCGATGAGCCGACCGGGCTCGAACAACCACGGGCGTTCGGCGTGGAACTCCTGAAAAGAGTCGTTGGACAGCACCAACGCACCCGACTTT
>JADGOF010000365.1 GCA_017883105.1 Acidimicrobiales bacterium | reverse complement strand
GATGGTGGACGACCTGCTGGAGATCTCGCGGTTCGACGCCGGCTCCGCCGAGCTCTCCCTGGACGAAGTCGATCCGGGCGAGCTGGTCCGACGGGCAGTCGCCGCATCGGCGCCGGTCGGCGAGGACGGCCACCGCTCAGCCGTGGCGTTCCCCATGGAGATCCGGCCGGGCGTGGAGGGCGTCCGGCTCCAGGTCGACAAACGCCGATTCGAACGGGTGATGGCCAACCTGGTGGAGAACGCCTCGCTCTACGCCGGCGGGGTGACCCGGGTGGTGGTCGAGCGCCAACCGTCCGGCGAGGAGGTCACCGTCCCGACCAGGGCCATCCGGGTCATCGTCGAGGACCGCGGCCCGGGCATTCCCGAATTCGAAAAGCACCATGTCTTCGAGCGGTTCTACCGGGGGGGCCGGGCCGGCCAACGGGCTTCCAGCCAGGGCACCGGACTCGGCCTCTCCCTGGTGGCCGAGCACGTCCGGCTCCACGGTGGCACCGTGTCGATCGAGGACAACCCCGGGGCGGGCTCGCGCTTTATTGTGGAGTTGCCGCTGCAGGCGGCCGAATCGGAGTGGGACGCCCGATGACCCGTGGCTGCCATCGACTGAGGGTCATGGGCTTCGCCCTGTCTTTGCTGGTGACCACGGCAGCCTGTGGAATCCCCACCGGAGGGGCGCCCACGGTCATCGCCAAACGGGATGTGCCGTTCCACCTCCTCAACCCGATCACCTCCACCACGCTCAGCCCGACCGTTCCCCCCGCAGTCGGCGTGCCGGAGCTGATCTTTTTGGTTGCGCCCAACCAGCACGTGGTGGCGGTCTCCCGTGACGTGCAGATCCCGGCCACTCTCAGCGAGATCTTGGGGGCACTGCTCGAAGGCCCGACGGCGGCGGAATCGACCACTGGGCTCCAGAGCTTCCTGACCGGCACCCGTACCCAGGTCACCGCCACCGTGGTCGGCGGCATCGCCACGGTCGACTTCACCACCAATCCCGTTCAGGTAGTGGGGCCCGAACAGACCCTGGCGATCGCCCAGGTGGTGTTCACCGCCACCCAACAACCGGGGGTGACCGGCGTCGTCTTCCAGATCACCGGTAAACCCATCGAGGTTCCTACGGCCAGCGGGGCTCAGGTACCCGGACCGGTGGATCGCGCCACCTATGCGACCCAGGCTCCCCTTCCCTGACCGATCGCCCGATCAGGAGGCGCTCGGCACGGCCCAGGGGATGCGCGGGGCTTCGCTCCACAGGTGTTCGAGGTCGTAGAACTCCCGAGCCTCGTCCAGAAACACATGCACCAGAAAATCGCCGTAGTCCATCAGCACCCAGCGCGCGTCGCCCAGGCCTTCCACCCGGACCGGCGGCCCGCCACCAGACTCTTTCACCTGTCGCTCCACCTCGTCGACGATGGCCTTGACCTGTCGGGAGTTGCGCCCACTGGTGACGACGAAGGCATCGGTGATGCCGAGGAGCGCGTCCATAGCCAGGATGACCGTGTCCTCCCCGGATTTCGCATCGGCAGCCCGCGCCGCCACCATGCTCTCCTCGGGAATGATCGGGTCATCGTGCACAACGACCGATGTGGCGCTGATCGAGGTCAACGGTTGGCTCCTTCTGGCGCCGTGGCGCCGTGACTGACGATGCGGTGGATGGTGGGTACGACGGAAGCAGGTGCCGGAGAGGGAGCGGACAGCGCCCATGCCGGCACCACTGTCGTAGGCCCGGATGTACGAGTACGCGCCAGGCTCACAATCAGGATAGTGACCGCCAGGCAGACCGCAACCAGCACGGCACACAGGATCGAGAGACGGCGACGCTGCTGACGGGCCACCCGCAGGTTCCTCCGGCTGTCGGTCGGTAGGTCCCCACCGGGGACCTCCCCACCGTCGGGGACACCGGCCGCGGCGGTGGCAGGGACCTCGTCGGGAGCGGGCTCGGGAGCACAATCCATTGGTTCGGGGGCAACGCCGCTGTGTTCCGCCGACAGGTCTGCGCCACTCGGTGATGGGGCCGACCTCGGGGGCGTCATGCGCACGCTCATCTCCTCGTAGCGTACAGACCTCGTTGCGCGATGCAACGGATCACGGCATCGGGCACGAGACCACCTACCGGTTCGTCGGCCTCGAGACGGCGGCGCAGCTCCGTGCTCGAGACGTCGAACGGGGCCACCGGCACGTTCACCGCGTGCCACCCCTCCGGAGCGGCGACGGCCGGAACGCCCGGGCGGCCGACCACGGCCAGGGTCACCGCTTCACGCAGGGCGGCCTCGTCCTTCCAGGTGGCGAGATCGGCCACCACATCCGATCCGACCACCAGGGTCAGGTCGGAGCCGGGGTGGGCACGGTGCAGTTCGTCGACGGTGTCGATCGTGTAGGACGGACCACCGCGGTCGATCTCGATACGGGAGGGCTCCAATCCCGGCCACTCCTCGGCCGCCGCCGCCACCATGGCGTAGCGATCCTCAGCCGCAGAGACTGGTCGTCCAAGCTTCTGCCACGGCTCATTGGCCACGACCAACAGCATGCGGTCCAGTCGCAGGGCCCGGCGAACGGCTTCGGCCACCTCCAGATGAGCGGTGTGGATCGGGTCGAAGGTTCCGCCGAAGATCCCGATACGCAGCGCCTCGTCCACCGCCTCAGGTTCCCGCGAGCGTGGCGACCACCGGTGCGAACGCCTCCATCTCCGCCTCGTGCACCACGATGTAGGAGAAGCCGAACTGCTCGCGCCGGTGACGCAGGCTCTCGATGATCTGGTCGGTGGTGCCGATCATGGCGATCGGCGAGGTGTCGATCTGCTCCGGCGTCACCGACATCAGTCCGGCCAGGCGGGCCACCGCATCCTCCCGATCCGGCACGATCTGGACGAGAAAGGTCAGGACCTGCAGTTCGAGTCGGCCGAACCGGTCGCCGGACGCCTCCCTGATCCACGCCACCCGCTGGTCGTAGTACTCGGCGGTGGTGGTCTCGAGGACCTCCGGTCCGACGTAGCCGGCAGCCAGGCTCGGGTTCACTCCGACGATGTCCGCCTCCCGGGCGGCAATGCCCAGGAGGCGCTTCCCTCCCCCACCGATGATGATCGGCGGATGGGGCTGTTGCACCGGTCGGGGCGAACCGATGGCCTCGGTGACCTGGTAGTACTCGCCCTCGAAGGTGGCCTTTCCGGTTGACCAGAGCGACTTCATCACGGCCAGGCTCTCCGCCATGCGACCGATCCGAACGCCCGGCGCATCCTCGACCATCCCCGACTGCTCGTAGTCGGTGGTCATCCAGCCGGCACCCAATCCGAACTCGACCCGTCCCTGCGAGAAGAGGTCGAGGGTGGCGATCTCCTTGGCCAGGACCACCGGGTGGCGGTAGTCGTTCCCGAAGACCAGGGAGCCGACCCGGAG
>JADGOF010000364.1 GCA_017883105.1 Acidimicrobiales bacterium | reverse complement strand
AGGTCCAGATCGAGCCACCCCACCCGCCGGGGACGGCCGTCGGCGCCCAGCAGTCCGAACCGCCCGACCACCGTCGGGTCGAGCTCGCCGACGACCCCCACTTCCGTCACCCGTTCGACGAGACGGTGCTCGTCCTCCGGTGTGGTGGCCACGCTCATCACCGTCGCCGACCGGTAGGCATGGAGGATCCGGGAGGCCGGAACGGGACGGGGGTGGTCGTCCAGCACCCACCGGGCGATGCCCAGCGCGTCGGCCACGATGCGCCAGGCGGCCACCGCGGCCCATGCATCGTCACCATCCCAGGCGAAGATGGCACTCAGCCGTTCCGACGCGTAGTCCTTCGGGCCGTCCTGGGGATCGGCCGGACTGTCGCCGGCCGAGTGGAATACCGAGCCCACCTCGAACAGGCGTAGGTCGCCCTGACGGCGTTCGGCGTTGTAGAGGATGGCGCGGACCATTCCGGGGACCATCGACGACCGCAGGTAGCGCTCGGCATCGACCAGGGGATTGGTCACTTCGATGTAGGGAGGGCTCACGCCCGAGTTGAGCTGGTCGGACTCGGTGACGAACGCGGCCGTCCACGCCTCGGTGGCACCGAGCCCGCACAGCACGTCCTTGACCAACCGCCGCTCACGCTGGTAGCGGGTGAGGCGTCCGGGCTGGGGCCACGAAGGGGTGTGCCTCGGAAGCCGGGCATAGCCGTAGGTACGTGCCACTTCCTCGGCGATGTCGGCCTCCCCCATCGGCGCCGGGCGGATGTCCGGCCGGAAGGTGGGCACGATCACCGCCAAGCGATCATCTCCCACCTCGTCCGCACGTTGGGCATCGATCCCCAGGGGGGCCAGCAGGTCGGTGACCTCATCCGCGGTGAACCCGGTGCCGAGCAAGGCGTTGATGCGCGAGGGGCGGACGGCTAACTCCACCGGTCGGGGGACATCACCAGTCACGTCGATGACCCCGGTGGCCACCGACAGGGCCGGTCCGGCAGTGAGGGCCAGTAGCTGGCAGAACCGCTCGGCGGCCCGATCGATCCCAGCCGGATCGCACCCGCGTTCGAACCGGGCGGATGCCTCGGTGCGCAGGGTCAGCCGCTTGGAGGTCCGGGCGATGGCCATGGGCACAAAGTAGGCCGCCTCCAGCAGCACCCGGGTGGTGGTCTGGTCGATCTCCGACGAGGAGCCCCCCATCACCCCGCCGATGGCCACCGGCGCCCCCTCGGCATCGCAGATCAGGCAGTCCTGGCCGGTATCCCCCAGCCCGGGACCGGGCCGGCCGAGGGTGCGCTCGACGCCGTCCAGGGTGGTGACCCTCTCCCCCGCCTGGGCCCGCCGGACGACCAGGCCGGAACCGGGCAGGCGGTCGAGATCGTAGGGGTGGGTGGGCTGTCCCAGTTCGAGCATCACGTAGTTGGAGGCATCGACAACGTTGTTGATCGGCCGCATGCCGGCCAGCGTCAGGCGCCGGGCCAGCCAGTTCGGCGATCCGTTCACCTGGACACCGGTGATCACCCGGGCGGTGAACCGGGGGCACAGTTCGAGGTCATCGACCCGCACTGAAGCCAACGTCTTGGTGGCCGGTCCGGCGGCGACCGGTGCCGGGGTCTCCGGAATGGCGAAGGGGACGCCCAGTCGGGCCGCCAGGTCGCGGGCCACCCCGGCAATGCTCCACGCATCGGGGCGGTTGGCCTCGACGGCCACGTCGAACACCACGTCGGGCTCGATGCCGAGGGCAGACGTCAGGGACACGCCGACCGCGGCTCCGTCGATGTCGTTGAGCACCAGGATTCCCTCGTGGTCGTCCGACAGTCTGAGCTCCCGGCCCGAACAGAGCATGCCGTTGGACACCACACCCTTCATCTTGCGGCGGCCAATGGCGAATCCCCCGGGGAGCACCGCGCCCACCGGGGCCAGGGCCACCAGGTCCCCCACCTCGAAGTTCGAGGCTCCACACACCACCTCGATCGGCCCGTTGCCGTCGTCGACGACCGCCAGGCGGATCCGGTCGGCGCCTACGATCGGGGAGATCCGGTCCACCCGCGCGATCACCACGTCGGCGAGGCCCTCTCCGACCACCTCGACTTCCTCGACCACCAGTCCGAGGTCGTCCAACGTGGCAGCGAGGACTGCCGGTTCGCCCTCGAACGGGGCGAAGTCTCGGAGCCATGAAAGCGGTACGCGCACAGTCGTCCTCTCAGATCCCGCGCATCAGAACTGGCGCAGGAAGCGGATGTCGTTTTCGATGAGGGCCCGCATGTCGGCGATCTGGTGGCGCATCTGCGCGCACCGGTCGATCCCGAAGCCGAAGGCGAACCCGGTCCACTCATCGGAATCGATGCCCACCGCGTCGAAGACCGCGGGGTCGACCATGCCGCACCCGCCCAGCTCGATCCACCCGGTCTGCGAGCAGGTCCGGCACCCGTCTCCGTGGCAGATGGTGCAGGTCACCTCGAACTCGGCCGACGGCTCGGTGAACGGGAAGTATGCGGGTCGCAGGCGGGAGTGGATGTCCGGTCCGAAGTAGGCGGTGGTGAACACCTCGATCGTCCCCGCCAGATCGGCGAAGGTGATGCCCTTGTCGACCACCAGACCTTCGATCTGGTGGAATACCGGGAGGTGTCGGGCATCGGGGGTGTCCCGCCGGTAGCAACGGCCGGGCATCACCGCATGGATCGGCAGGCCGCCGCCCAGGACCGCCTCCTCCATCAGATGGATCTGGACCGGCGACGTGTGCGTACGGAGCAAGGTGGTCTCCGGCTCGCCCAGACTCAGATAGAAGGTGTCCCACATTCCGCGGGCCGGGTGGGCCGGGGGGATGTTGAGCGCCCCGAAGTTGAACCAGTCGGTTTCGATTTCGGGGCCCTCGGCCACCTCGAACCCCATGCCGACGAAGACGTCTTCCAGGGCATCGCGGGTCTGGGAGACCAGGTGGAGGTGTCCCCGTGACGACGGGGCGGTCAGCGATCCGGGAACGAATTCGGAGAGATCGATCTTGCTGGCAACCATCTCCCGCGAGAGCTCGTCGAACGAGATCTCGGTTCGGCGCTGCTCGATCAACTCCTCGATGGTGGTGCGGGCGGTGTGCAGTAACCGGCCGAGCTCCTTGCGCGCTTCCGGGTCAAGGGCGCCGAGCCCCCGATGGGCCTCGGCCACTGGAGACTTCTTGCCGGTGAAGGAGACGGCCACTTGGCTGATCTCCTCGGTCGAGCCAGCCGCGGCCACCGCCGTCCTGGCCTGGTCGATGAGGACCTCGATGTCGACGGCATCGCTCATGAGGGGGCCTCCCCCGGTCCGCCGCCCGGGGTCGTCCCGAGTCGACCGGTCGCTCTATCCATGCCGGGCATCGTAGAGCGCGAACCGTCCCCGGCGACACGCCGTTGGCGCAGTGCCTC
>JADGOF010000363.1 GCA_017883105.1 Acidimicrobiales bacterium | reverse complement strand
GCCGATAGCCCACCGGCCCCGTCCCTCGGTGCTCTTCGTCACATGGTCGACCATGCACACGGCGGCGCCGGTCCGTGCGAACCACCTGGGGAATCCGTTATATAGAAAGCGGCGACATCTGACCCGTCCCTCGGGTCCAGGCCGGCCAGTGACATCGCCTCGGTCACCCCGTCGCTGACCACCAGCGTGGGGGCTCCTCTCTTGGCGATGGCCTCGTCCACCATGATCTTCGCCAGGTCATCGAACGGACCCTCGGGTTGCATGTAGGTGAATAGGCTGCCGATCTGTTCCACCGTGGTCCCGAGGGCTCGCAGCCTCTCGACTGCGGTCTCCGGTGTGTCCTCGAAGTCCAGATAGATGACGTGATGGCCGGCAGCCAGCTCCTGTTTCGCAGCCAATGCGGCGAACCACGACTTGAGTGATTCTGTCTCGCCGATGGCCGCGTTCAATCGACCGGGATACAGCAAGCAGATCCCGTCGTCTCGGGTCAGCACCGAAGGTGGCAGGGTGACGCGTTCGCCACGTAGGACGGGTCCGAGGTCCACCGACTCCCACGACGAGATGGCCGGGGGTCCACTGATGGACTGCTCTTCTGGTGGCTCCCACGCCGGGGCGTCGTCTACAGCGGTGCGGTCAACTGGCATGACGAGACCACCATCCATAGGTGGGCTTGCGACCGGTGGTCAGCATCTCGGCCAGCTCGTCCACCGATGCTTCGTTAAGCTTCCGGCGAGCGACCATGGCCGGTTGTGCGGCCTCCGTGAGCGACGCCAGATGACGCAAGGTGTCGGGGGTGAACTGCTCGGCGATCAGGCGCCGAACCGCCAGCGAGAGCGGGATTACACCGACCCGAACAGGCATAATGCTCGGAGTCTGACCTTCAACTTGAGGGTTATGCATGGTGATTGTCATGCGGCACCACCGAGCTGCCGGGCTTCCCCGCACAGCCGTCGGCGCTGGTCGGCCGTGAAGCCGGGCACCGCGTCGCCGAAGGTCGCCTCGGGTTGGATCCGGCGAGCCCGGACGTGGAAATAGCGGTCGGGTCCGAGTAAGACCCATCGTGCCGCGTCCGACGAACTGCCCGTCGCGTGGCACCGACGACATTGGAATTCCAAGTCGGGATTGGGCCTCCGTTTGGAATCGAGCCCGGCTATGGCATCATCGGCCACGCGGTCGGCATACTGGTTGGCGGCGGTCATGATGCAACCTGGCCATGTACGGCCGCCATGAACTTTGGCTTGCTCACTCGCCACTGGGCACCGACCTTGAACGCCCCGGGGATCTGCCCCGTGGCCGCCAGCCGGTAGGCCGTCGACTCCCCGATTCCGAGTTGTTCGGCCGCCCACGAGAGGTGCTGCACGTCTGCCGGAAGGGAGGCGGTCATCGCTTGCCCACTAACCCGGCCAGTCCGCGGACCTCGACTGGATCGAACAGGAGACGCCGGCCGCCGGGTAGGCGGCTGGGGAAAGATCACCCCGAGCGACCCGGCGGCGGGTGGTCTGTGGACTCTCGCGGAAGTACTCCGATACTTCATTGAGCGTCCACAGGCTCTCAGGCGGACCGGTGACGGTTGGCTGGCTTGCGGGCATGGCTGACCTCTCGCATCTCTCGATACAAGGGACGACCATGGCGGCCACGGGGGAGCCTGTTCCCCGTCGGAGTCGGCATATCCGCCGACTGCGAGCTAACGCCGCGTATCATAAACGCCCGTGAGCATCCATTTCAAGGATCCCCCGACGTCGGCTGTCGAAGTTCGGAGGTCGGACGAGGAACACGGCATCAAAGTGGTCATCAGGTGCGACCTCTGCACCGCTGTAATGGCCATCGCATATGTGCCGCCGAAGGATGGTCCGAAAGCCGGACACGTGTTCATCGGACGTCCGTCAATCTTCGATTCCGGTGGGATCGAAAACGCACCCGGAGACGGATTCCGATTTCAGTGTCCTCAGAGCGGGTGCGACAGCGCCGCCTTCACCGTGGGCGCGTTCGATCTGGCGAAGTTGGCCGAGGCCCGGGCCAGCCAACCCAAACGTGGCAACGGTCGATCGATCGAGATCGGACCTCGCACGCCCTTCTAGCTCGGTAGAGCCAGCGTGCGGCCCAGCGACGCGGCCAGGTCCCGATCCCGCTGTTCGAGCACGTGCGAATAGACCCGGAGCGTGATCGACGGGTCAGCATGGCCCAGCCGACCGCCCACGGTCACGGGATCGAACCCGGCGGCGATGGCCTGGGACGCGGAGAAGTGCCGGAGGGCATGGAGGTGCGTATCGACCTTCGCCTTGGCGGCTGCCCGCTTGGCGAACCTGGTCACCGTATCCGGGCCTATGGGCTCGGCTCCGACCGGCGACCTGGAGAAGATGAACCCGTCGGGGAGCGGCTCCAAGTCGAGGCTGGCGCAGAGGTCCCGGCTTGCCTGCTGGACCCGGCGCAGCACGTCGAGGGAGGTCTCGTCCAGTCCGATCCGGCGCACCTGGCGGCTCTTCGTGGTTTTCTCAGCCCACCCGGCGTGGTCTCGCGTCTCATAGACGGACCGGGCGATGGTGAGCGTCCCCGCATCCTGGTCGAGGTCCGTCCACCTGAGGGCGCACAGTTCGCCCCGGCGAGCACCCGTAAGGGCCGCAATGAACAGCAGCGCGGCGAGGGTCGGTTCCATCTTCTCCGCCTCGGTGATTATGGTCCGCACCTGTTCCGGGGTGGGCACGCTAAATCGTGACTCGTCGGCCCCCGGTGGGCTGGCGTCGATGGCGATGTTCGATTCGACCAGCCTCCACTTCCGCCCCTGGACGAGCGAGGAGGACATCAGCGCGTGGGCACGCCGAACGGTGGCGGGACTCTTCCCGGCGGCGGTCATCTTCGTATAGAGGGAGTCCAGGTGCATCGCCGTGAGCCGAGACAGGCGCACCTTGCCCAGCTCGGGCCGCACCCACTTGTCCCCGATCGACACGTAGGCCCGGATCGTGGTCGGTGACAGCTTCCCCTTCCGATGCTCGATGAACCGGTCCAGCAGATCACCGACGGTCTCGGTTCCGGTGGCAGCGTTGCCCTTGTTGGCCTTGGTCAGCATCTCGGCCAGTACGTCGTCTGCCAGTCGCGTCCCGGCACCGGGTGGACACTTGGCCCCCCGCTCGACGGCCTCGGGGCTGGTGAACGTCTTGGTGATCTGGATGGGGGAGCCGCTTGACCTCCGGCCGGCATAGACCCTCAGACGCCATACTCCTGGACGAATCTCAGTCTTGGTTCCCTTCATGCCTCCGATTGTAGTCACGTTGTAGTCACGATGTGGTGCCCGGGGCGGGATTCGAACCCGCACGCCCTTTCGGACAATGGATTTTGAGTCCACCGCGTCTGCCATTCCGCCACCCGGGCTGGTGGGGGCGCAGCCTATCGCCACGTCT
>JADGOF010000362.1 GCA_017883105.1 Acidimicrobiales bacterium | reverse complement strand
TGGCGCCGTTGCCGGGCCACTTCCACCGGCACGTCGATCAGCACCGTCACGTCAGGGCTCAACCCGTCGGTGGCCCAACCGACCAGCAGCTCCAGCTCGCCACGATCGAGTCTCCGCCCGAACCCCTGGTAGGCGAGCGTCGATCCCGAAAAACGATCGGTCACCACCCACCGCCCGGCCGCCAGGGCCGGCTCCACCACCTGGGCCACGTGCTGGGCCCGGTCGGCAGCCATCAGCAGGGCCTCCGACCGTTCACTCACCGGGGCCTCCCCTCGGTCGAGCAACAGGCGCCGGAGCGATGCTCCGAGTGGCGTCGCCCCCGGCTCGAAGGTGAGCAGTGCGCCCAGCCGGTCGGCCAGCAGGCGGGCCTGGGTCGACTTGCCACACCCGTCAATTCCTTCCAGCGCGAGGAGACGACCCCGCCCACGGCCGGTCACTCGGGGCCGCTGGTGCTCTTCGCTGTCGCGTCGGCATCGGCGGTGCCGGGCGCCGCGGCCATCTTCGCCGCTGTCTTCTTGGCGGCCGTCTTCTTGGCGGCCGTCTTCTTGACCGCCTTCTTCTTGACCGCCTTCTTCTTGACCGCCTTCTTCCGGGTGGAAGGACCGGCCGCCCGCCGTTCGGCCAACAGATCAGAGGCGCGCTCGACGGTGAGCTCCTCCACGTCGTCGCCCCGCCGCAGCGAGGCATTGGTGGTGCCGTCTGTCACGTAGGGCCCGAATCGCCCGTCCTTGACCACCATGGTCAGGCCGGTGTCCGGGTCGGCTCCCATCTCGCGCAGGGGGCCCTTGGCATTGCGTCCCCGCGCCTTGGGCTGGGCGAAGAGCGCCAGAGCCTCCTCGACGGTCACCGTGAGGATCTGGTCCTCGGTGAGCAGGCTCCGGGTGTCGGTCCCCTTCTTCAGGTACGCACCGAACTTGCCGTTGTGGGCGACGATCTCCTCGTTGGTGGCGGGATCGGTGCCCACCACCCGGGGAATGCGCAGCAGGTCCAGCGCCTGCTCGAAGGTGAGGGTGGCCGGCGACATCGAAGCGAAGAGCGACGAGGTCCGGGGCTTCGGCCCGCCTTCGACCAACTCGCCGACCTGCACATAGGGACCGAACCGACCGGCTTTGACCTGGATGGGCAGACCCGTCTCGGGATCCTCGCCCAGCACCCGGTCCGAGGAGGGGGCGGCCAACAGGGACTCGGCCCGCTCCACCGTCAGCTCGTCGGGGGCCAGGTCCTCGGGGATGGAGACCCGGTCGTCACCGTGCTGCAGGTAGGGGCCGTACCGTCCGACCCGGGCCACGATGTCCTCGCCGTCGGTCCCCACCCCGATGGGGATCGAGTTGATCTCGCGTGCGTCGATCTCGCCGAGGTAGGTGCTGACCTCTCGCTTCAGGCCGAGTCCACGGCCGTGGGCCCCCGGGGCCGTCCCCTGCCCCGACGGCGCGGCGCCATCGGCACCGTTGAGAGCCGGCGTCGAACCCTCGCCGTCGGCCGTCCCTGCCGTCCCGAAGTAGAAGCGGGTCAACCAGGGCAGCGACTCCTCGGTGCCCGAGGCGATGGCATCGAGGTCGTCCTCCATCGACGCGGTGAACCCGTAGTCCACCAGGTCGGCGAAGTAGCGCTCGAGGAGGCCGACCACCGCGAAGGCGGTGAACGAGGGGACGAGGGCGGTGCCCTTCTTCCAGACGTAGCCGCGGTCGAGGATGGTGGCGATGACGCTGGCGTAGGTGGACGGGCGCCCCACCCCCAACTCCTCCATGGCCTTCACCAGGGAGGCCTCGGTGTACCGGGCTGGCGGCTGGGTGGTGTGCGATCCCGGCTCGAGATGGTCGACCGACATCGGATCCCCTTCGGCCATGGGAGGCAGGTGGATCTCTCGATCGGCCAACTCGGCCTCCGGATCGTCTTCGCCTTCGACATAGGCCCGCAGGTACCCCGGGAACTGGATGACCTTGCCCGAAGCGGAGAACTCCGCCTCACGGGACGGGCCTTCCGGACCGGTGGCGGTGCCTACCAGCCGGACCTGAGCGCTGGTGCCGGTGGCATCGGCCATCTGGGAGGCAACCGTGCGCTTCCAGATCAGGTCGTAGAGGCGGAACTCGTCGCCGGACAGGGACCGGGAGGCCTGGTCAGGCGTGCGGAACGACTCGCCGGCCGGCCGGATCGCCTCGTGGGCCTCCTGGGCGTTCTTCACCTTGCGCTCGTACCGCCGGGGTTGGGCCGGCACGTACTCGGGACCGTAGAGGGACCTGGCCTGGGCCCGGGCCGCATCGAGGGCCTGGCTCGACAAGGTGGTCGAGTCGGTGCGCATGTAGGTGATCCAACCGTCCTCGTAGAGGCGCTGGGCGATCTGCATGGCCCGCTTGGAGCTGAACCGCAGCTTGCGGCCGGCTTCCTGCTGCAGGGTCGAGGTCATGAACGGAGCAGAGGGCGAGCGCCGGAACGGCTTGTTGGTCATCGACTTGACGGTGAAGGGCGCACCTTCGAGTCCGTCGGCCAAGGAGCGGGCCTCCCCCTCGTCGAGCACCACCACCGATCCCGGCGAGGTGAGCGCTCCCGCGGCGTCGAAGTCCCGGCCCGAGGCCAGGGACACGCCGCCGACCGCCACCAAGGACGCGGTGAACGAACGCGGGACTCCCTCGGGGACCGACGCGGCGTCGGCGGTGGCGAACGTGGCATCGATCCCCCACCACCCGGCGGAGCGGAATGCCATGCGGGCCCGCTCCCGCTCGACCACCATGCGGGTGGCCACGCTCTGGACCCGGCCGGCCGACAGCCGGGGCATGATCTTCTTCCACAGGACGGGCGAGACCTCGTAGCCGTAGAGGCGGTCGAGGATCCGACGGGCCTCTTGGGCGTCGACCAGGCGCCGGTCGAGATCACGCCACTCGAGCACCGCCCGTTCGATGGCCGGCCGGGTGATCTCGTGGAACACCATCCTCTTCACCGGCACCCGCGGGGCCAGCACCTCCAAGAGGTGCCAGGCGATCGACTCGCCCTCGCGGTCCTCGTCCGAGGCCAGATAGACCTCGCTGGCCTGCTTGACCAACTGCTTCAACTTGGCCACCTGGGACTTCTTCTCCGAGGAGACCACGTAGAGCGGCTTGAACCCGTTGTCGACGTCGACACCCAGGCGGGACCAGGCCTCACCCTTGTAGGCGGCCGGAACCTCGTCGGCCCGGCGGGGCAGGTCGCGGATGTGCCCGATCGAGGACTCGACCACGTAACCGGGGCCGAGCAGGCCGGCGATGGTCTTGGCCTTGGCCGGAGACTCCACGATGACCAGCGGCTTGCCTCCACCCCTCGAGCGCGCACCCCCCGTGGCACCGTTGCCGGCGTCGGTATCCGTGGGCGTCTCTGTCAGGTTGGTGGTTGCCATGGCTGTGGCCACAGGGTGAACGGTGGGGT
>JADGOF010000361.1 GCA_017883105.1 Acidimicrobiales bacterium | reverse complement strand
AGCATCTGGTTCGGCTGATCCGATGGGGAGACGCGTCCTGATCACCGGCCTCGACACCTTTTGGGGCGGGCGCATGGCCCAGGCCCTCGAGGCCGAGCCCGAGGTCGAGATGATCCTCGGGCTGGGGGCCAACGAGCCCCTGGTGCCACTGGAGCGCACCGAGTTCGTCCGTTCCGACCAGAAGTACTCGATCCTCAGCCGCATCGTTCGGGCCACCCAGGTCGACACCATCGTGCACACCTTCCTCGAGACCAACTCGGTGGTCGTGCCCAGCCGCGTCCTGCACGAGATCAACGTGATCGGTACCCTCAACCTGCTGGCCGCGGCCGGCTCAGCCGGTTCGTCGGTACGCCAGGTGGTGGTCAAGTCCTCGACCCACGTCTACGGGGCCGGGGAGACCGATCCGGTCTGGTTCCGTGAGGAGACCCAGCGCTTGAGCCCGGTGCGCACCCGGTTGGAACGCTCCCTCATCGAGGTGGAGTCCCTGGTGCGCGACTTCACCGACGACAATCCCCATCTGGTGGTCTCGGTCCTGCGCTTCGCCAACGTGCTGGGCACCGACATCATCACGCCGATCAGCTACAACCTGCGTCGCAAGGTGCTTCCCTGCGTCGCCGGTTTCGATCCCCTGGTGCAGTTCATCGAGGAGGACGATGTGGTGCGGGCCCTCGAGCACGTCACTGCCCACCGGATACCCGGTGTGTTCAACGTGGCCGGCGCCGGCAAGCTCCCATGGAGTGAGGTCGCCTCGATCGGAGGCGCTTACCTGCTGCCCCTCCCACCGATCCGGCCCCGGACCTTCGCCGCTCCTCTCCGGCAGCTGAAGGTGATCCAATTCCCGCCGGAGATGGAGGGACTGGCCCGGTACGGCCGCGGGGTGGACACGTCGCGGCTGCGCGAGACGGGATTCCGGTACCGCTACACCAGTGCCGGAGCGGTGGAGAGTTTCGCCCGGGCCGACAACCTCCGCCGGGCGACCGGTGCGGGAGCCCCTGAGTACCGCTACGAACAGGACTTGGAGCAGTTCTTCCGGCACTCCCCCGCCGTGGTCCGGGGCATCGACGGCTGAAGCCGCTCCGGCCGTTCCGGCCGGCCTCGTCCCGGATTCATCGAGCACCTTTGCTACCCTCGGCGGATGGCGAACGCTCCTGTCGCGGTTGCTCCCGGGCCAGGTGTCGAATTGCCAGCGGCGGAGGATCGGACGACACCCATTCCGACGGCATCCACACACCGCCCGCTCACGTTCGCCTGGGTGTTCACCGCCGTTGGACTGGCCGTTGTCAGTTGGTCCCTCGCCACCCCTTTGATGGCCGCGCCCGACGAGCCGAACCACGTCATCCAGGCCGCGGCCATCGTCCGTGGGCAGTTCGATGTCACCACGCACCCGACAGCGGTGGGTCCGTTTGAGTCGGTACGGGTACCCGATTGGGTGCGGGAGGCCGCAGCCCCCCCTTTGACGTTCGCATTCCACGCGAACGTCCCGGCCGGTCCTTCGAACCGGGTCGGCGACACCACCAGGCTGGTAAGTGCGACGACCCAGTTCTCCAACTACCCGCCGCTCTATTACCTCATCGCAGGGGTCCCGACCCTGATCATGACCGGGGTGCCAGCCCTCTATGCGATGCGGTTGCTCAGCTCCCTCATCAACGTCGGCCTCATCGCCGTCGGCCTGTTCATGCTGGCCCGGCATCACCGCGGACGGCTACCGCTGTTCGGTGCCCTGGTGGCGCTGACCCCGATGGTCTGGTTCCTGTGCTCGGTGGTGAGTGACAGCGGAATGGAGATCGCCGCGGCGTTCGCGGCCTGGTGCGGCGGGCTGTGCATCATCGATCAGCGGCGGGTCCCCAGGGCATTGGCCGTATGGACCGCGCTCTCGTTCGTGATCCTCATCCTGAGCCGGCCCGCCAGCCCCTACAACGCAGCGGTGATGGTGGCGGTACTTGCCTTGTTCGCCGGGGCACGTCGGGTGCGGGAACTCATCCACGACCGCACGTTGGTGATGCTGGGCGTTCCGATGTTTGTGGCTGCCGCGGTGGCGGTCATTCTCTATCTCATCGGAGGGCCTCCATCGCTCATAGGCAATCCTGAACATCCCAGCCTCGGCCTGGGCAAGAGCATGAGCCTGACGTGGCACCAGACAGGCATCCGACTCCGGCAGGTGATTGGCAAGTTCGGGTGGCTCGATACGAACGTGCCGCTCACCGTAGTGGTCATCTGGACCACCATCTTCGGGGCCCTGTGTGCCTTCGGCGTCTTCCTTTCGACTCGGTCGCGGCGGGCGTTGCCGGTGCTGGCCATTGCCGCCTTGGCCATGCCGCTGCTCTTCGAGTCACCGCGCATCGACTCGGTCGGGCCCTACTGGCAGGGCCGGTACTGGCTGCCCCTCGCCGTGGGCCTGCCGCTGCTGGCATCGGCCCTCCCCTTACGGAGGCCGCATCAACGGGCACTCCCACGTGTTGCACCGTTCATCGGGCTCCTCGGGGTGGCTACGGTGGGAGCGGTGCTCTGTTGGGCCCAGACGGTGTCCTTCATGACTGCACTGCATCGATACCAGACCGGCGTGGGAGCTGTCCCCGGCACGGCGGTGCACTGGAGCCCGCCCGGCGGGACGGTCCTGGCCGTCACCATGTTCCTCTCGAGCCAGGTCCTACTGCTCGGGTTCATCTGCTGGAGCTCACTTGCCGGCAAGCCGGGGCACAACCTCGGACTACCGACCGGTTAGACGTGCTTCAACCACACTGACCGGAGCTCCGGTCCGCGCAACGCCCACTCTTCCGCCGTCATGGCGTAGCGAACGTGGTCCTCCCACTCGCCGTTGATCTCGAGGAATCCGAGGGCCACCCCTTCATTGCGCAGGCCCAGCTTCTCGACTACCCGGCGGCTCGACCGGTTGCGGGGGATGATGGCCACTTCGATCCGATGCAGGTGCAGCGTTTCGAACGCGAACTGCAAGATGACGACCACCGCCTCGGGGATAAAGCCGGAACCGGCCATCTCCTGGTCGACCCAGTAGCCGATGGCTCCGTTCTGAAAGGGTCCCCGCTGGATGGAGGAGAGGGTGATCTCCCCAGCGAATCGGCCTTCAACGAACACCCCGAAACCGAAGCCGCTCCCCAACTGGCGCTCGCGCTCCCGCATGGCGCAGCGCGCAGCGAAGCTGGCAGCATCCTCGGGTGGGAGGGGTGCCCCTTTCGACCTCGGTTCCCAAGGAACCAACCAGTCCCGACAGCGGGTCCGGACCGCCAGCCACGCCTCGTAGTCGCTCTCCACCAGCGTGGCCAGGCGCAGGCGCCATCCAGGCAGTTCGAGGGAACGCACCACCGGAGCCCTCAGCCCGGGGGTCACGAGGGCCCTGCCCGCCACCGGCCCTGCATCGCCCGTCCGAAGGCGCGTCGCGGGACCG
>JADGOF010000360.1 GCA_017883105.1 Acidimicrobiales bacterium | reverse complement strand
CCGAGGACCTACTTTCGTGGGAGCCGACACGCCCCTATGACCTCTGGCACGACCGGGCCGTGTTCCACTTCCTCGCCGGAGGGGAGGTCGACAGCTACCAGAACATCATGCGTCTTGCTGTGGCCCCCGGAGGATCGGTCATCATGGCCACCTTCGCACCAGACGGTCCGGAACGGTGTTCGGGACTTCCGGTCATCCGGTACAGCGCGGACGAACTCGGTGCCGTCCTCGGAAATGGATTTCAGGTGGTGGAGCACCGTCGGGAGGTCCATACGACACCGTCCGGTGTCGTGCAGCCGTTCACCTGGATCGCCGCTCGGCGTTCTCTGCGCTGACGTCGTTGGCTTGGCTGACCCGGGCGCCCCAAACCGGGAGCGGGGTGCATCGCGAGCGTGGCTGAACGGCACGCTGAGGACGCGACTTGGCCCCTCAGATCGGGCTTGCGTTAGGGGTGGCGGCCGGTGATCGCCACGATCTGGTCAATGAGCGTTGCGTCGGATGCAACGTCCACTGGGGGACCCCACAGTGCCGGAACCGGAGCTTTCGGGACGAACTCGGCAACGTGGTCAAGGCAAGCTCGTAGCGTGGGCTCCGGCAGGTCGAAGGGTTGGCCGGTCGCCTTGCCAATGTCCCAGCCGTGCACGACCAGCTCGGTGAGCGTGATCTTGCCCCACATCTCGTCGGACAGGTCCGACCCCGGCACGTTGCCGCTGCCCCGCCAGGCCGCTGGGTCGTCCCACGCTTTGCCAAGCGCCCGCACGTCCTGGGCGACGCTGTCCCTCCAGCCGGGGTCAAGGTGTGCGGCGTCAGGGCTGGTGGCGACGCTTACTAGGTCGTCAGTGTCCTGGAGTGGAAGCGCGGTAAACAACCGGGACACCTGGTCAACGTGGTCGATGAGGTCGCCCAGGGTGTACTCGGTGCAGGGGCTGGAACGGGTTAGCTGGACATCGGTGACGCCTGCCAACACATCGATCACACGCTGACAAGCTGGATTCAGGTCGATCACGGGTCTCTTCTACTGGTTTACGGATGCGATCTCCACGGTACAGACGGTCGCCAGACTCGCAAATCATCGGTCAAGTGATCGGTCTGGCCAAGTGCCAGGTTGCCCTCAATCAATGACAGTGGGCAGGCGACGTTTCAAGAACAGGGGCCAGCGACGTCGGCGGCTGATGCCCCGAGTCATACCGCCGACGCGCCGGTCCCCTGCCCCACGTCCCTCGAACCTGATCCTGCCTACCAATCGCGGGCCCCGCCATAGTTGAGCGAAGGATCGTAAGCGGAACATTCCATGAGGCTAAGAACCCCGTAAACCTCAAAAGCCCAGCCCAAACTGATTGCTTGGCGGGGGCGTCCCCGGAACGCCGGGGGCGTGACGGTTGTCGACCGGGGCCGGGCACTTCGAGACGACGCTTCGGTACGAGTTCGGGTCCGAAGGTGAGAGCTCCTGGAGGCTCCGCTAGCCGCCGAGCGCTGCTCGGATCGCGGCGAGGCGTTTCGGTTCGACTCGCCACCACATCCACCGGCCGCGCTTCTCCCCGACGATGAGGCCGGCTTCGGCCAACACCTTTGTGTGGTGCGAGACGGTTGGCTGGCTCTTGGCGAGAGGGGCTTCAAGGTCGCACGAGCAGATCTCTTTCTGGGCGGCGACGAGCGAGAGGAGTCGCAGCCTCACCGGGTCTGCGAGCGCGTCGAGGACACGTGCCAGTTTGGCGGCCTCGGCCTGGCTGAGCGGTGCCTCGATGACTGACGTGCAGCACAGAGCTTCCCCGGTGCCTGCCTCTGGTGCAGCCGCCTCGGCCATGCAACACCTCCACGTATTGACCACCGTCGATTCATCATGTAATATCGACGAGTACGAATCTAACAGAAGGACGTGACCATGTCCCGTGTCCAGCTTGCCTTGAACGTCTCCGACCTTGACCAGGCCATCGACTTCTACTCGAAGTTGTTCGCCACCGAACCGGCGAAGGTCCGTCCGGGCTACGCCAACTTCGCGGTGGTCGACCCGCCGTTGAAGCTGGTCCTGATCGAGGACGCCAACCAGACCCCGGGGACGTTGAACCACCTCGGCGTCGAGGTTCCCTCGACCGAGGAGGTGTCCGCCGCCCAGGCCCGCCTGACCGGTGAAGGCCTGGCGACGACGATGGAGGAGCAGACGGCATGCTGCTACGCCGTGCAGGACAAGGTGTGGGTCGACGGCCCCGGCGGAGAGCCGTGGGAGATCTACACGGTGCTCTCCGATACCGAGATGCCCGCCGGCCAGCTCCGCTCAGCCGCTCCGGGCGAGGCGGCGTGCTGCGCCACCCGGCCCGACCTGGCCGAAGCGACTCCGGGTGCCGACCCGTGCTGCTGACCCCTCGGCAAGCTTCGGCTGATGAATTGCTGTGAGCGACGTCGTTTCCGGGCGCCCGGCAACCGGGGCGGCGCCTGACGCGCCGGTCATCGCCCGGCTATCGTTCCTCGATCGGTTCCTGCCGGTGTGGATCATCCTGGCGATGGTCGTCGGCATCGGGCTCGGCCGGGCTATCCCGAGCCTGAATTCGCACCTCAACGCCATCCAGGTGACCTCGGGGACGTCGCTTTCGATCTTCATCGGTCTGCTGGTGATGATGTACCCGGTGCTCGCCAAGGTCCGCTACGACCAGCTCGGCTCGGTCACCCGGGACCGACGGATGCTGGTCTCTTCCCTGGTGCTCAACTGGGTGGTCGGCCCGGCGGTCATGTTCACACTGGCCTGGCTGTTGTTGCCCGACCTACCCGCCTACCGGACCGGGCTGATTATCGTCGGCCTGGCCCGTTGCATCGCCATGGTCCTCATCTGGAACGACCTGTCAGGCGGAGACCCGGAAGCAGCAGCGGTGCTGGTGGCCATCAACTCGCTGTTCCAGGTGGTCGCCTTCGCGCTCCTCGGCTACTTCTACCTCAAGGTGCTGCCCGGCTGGCTCGGGCTCAACACCGTCGGCCTGCACCTGTCGGTCTGGCAGATCGCCGAGACGGTCGCCATCTTCCTGGGTATCCCGCTCGTCGCCGGGTTCCTCACCCGCACCCTCGGCGAACGGGCCCGTGGTCGGGAATGGTACGAGACCAAGTTGCTACCCCGCCTCGCACCGTTCGCCCTCTATGGGCTGCTCTATACCATCGTTATCCTCTTCGCCCTCCAGGGCCACACCATCACCGCGCGTCCCGCCGATGTGGCCCGCATCGCCCTGCCTCTGCTGGCCTACTTCGCCATCATGTGGTTCGGGTCGTTCGCGCTCGGCAAGACGATCGGCCTCCCCTACGAGCGGACCGCCACCCTGGCGTTCACCGCGGCGGGCAACAATTTCGAGCTCGCCATCGCCGTCGCCATCGGCGTGTTCGGCGTCACCAGCGGAGAGGCTCTCGCGGGTGTGGTCGGCCCCCTCATC
>JADGOF010000359.1 GCA_017883105.1 Acidimicrobiales bacterium | reverse complement strand
TCACCACTGGGGGGAGAGTCGTCGGCCGGAATTCCCAACGATACGCGCGTCGTAGTTGCAGGTCGTGGACGGTGCGGTCAGGGGACCTGAACAGTCACGAAAATCTCTCGTTATTGATGAGATGCCCTCGAGCACAGGCATCGTCGGGCTGGGCATGTCCGACTGGGATGGGTACGCAAGTCGGCTGCCCAACATCCTCGGGTACCGCAACACCTTCTACGACCATTCTCCGACGCTCGACATCATGGCCCCGATTCCCGACGATCTGGCCGGTTCGTGCGACTTCGTTATCTGCTCCGATGTCCTCGAGCACGTCGCCCCTCCCTACGAGCGGTCACTGGCCCACCTGCTGGACGTTCTCATGCCCGGTGGGGTGCTCGTGCTCACGGTGCCGATGCGCTGCGACGGCCCGATCGAGGAGCACTACCCCGATCTCTGCGACTACAAGATCGTGACCCTGGGACCCGAACCGATACTGGTCAACCGGACGAGCGCAGGGGAACTTCAAGTCTTTCGGGATCTCGTCTTCCACGGCGGGAGTGGTGCAACGCTGGAGATGCGGGTGTGCTCCTTATCAGCGGTCATTGCGACCCTTGCCCGGGTTGGTTTCGACGACGTGGCGTCCTTCGACGAGCTGGACCCTGAGCACGGCATCGTATGGAACCATGGTTGTGAGTGGCCCATAACAGCTCGATGTCCCAAGGCGGGCGATAGTTGAGCACCTTCTCGTCACCAATGGCCTCCATGAGGGACCCGTCTCATAGACATACGGTGGCCTCCATCGGGATGCTGCCCGGATTGGGACGGCGGGCTCAACCGGTGGGACTTTTCGGAATCGCATCCGAGGCTCGGACTTTCGGGCGAGTCCTTTTCCTCTAAGACCCGAGCCATCGACTCAGCCTGCCGCTGCGGGAAGTCCGAGGTCGTGCCTCACCAGGGCGACCGCTGTGCCCAGGGACGCAAGATCACGTTTGAGGGTCGCCAGCCAGGACGAGTCACTGAGCAGGTTGATTGTGGAGAGACCCTGGAGATCGCCCGTGAGCGCTCCAATGTCCCCGATGAGCGTGTGGACATCCGCCGTAGCGCTGGCGGGCCACTGAGCGTTCGTGAGCGCGCGGTATCGAGGGTCTGTAGGGCGGTGATGGGGCGACCCACGACCACACTCGCGGCGAAGAGCATCATGCCCACGCTGATGGCCAACCAAGCTGAGCGGTGTTCCGCCATCCCCCCACCGTAGAAGACGCCGGGTCCGGAGCGAAGGGGCGGGCCTCCGCTCGACGAACCCGGGCGCGGGATGGTAGTTGACTCCGAGATAGGTGCCCCGCGCCGGTCCCGAGGGAAATGACTGAATACCTCGGACCCGGGCGGAGCTGGCGCAGGACGGTTTCGGACGGGGCGAAAGAATCCCCTCGCCGAACTTGGACCCGGTTACCCGCTGTGTCTTCAGCGGGATCGGGGCGGTTGACGCCAGATGGTGCTAGCTGTTGCTGATGAGCCGGAAACCGGAGGTGTTGACGGCATCATGCCCATGCCTCGCGAACGCCCACCACCCGCGCTGACCGGTCGGCTTCGCTGTCGCCTGATCGAAGAGATGAGGCACCAGCTCGACCGTCATTCCAGCTCTTTGGACCACGACGAAGTTTTGGAAGTCTCCGACAACCGCATAGTTCGTGGCTCCCGTGGTGGACGAGAACGCGGGTGCGTAGTCGCTGATCACCACCGGCCGGCCGGTGAGCACTGACGTACCGTCCGCCAGGAGGTTCACGGTGTAGTCGGACAGCGCCAGCCCGTTGCCGAAGGCACGGAGCTTGGAGTCGACAGTCGGCGAGACAACCCACGATGCTCTGCTGCGATACCTCTCGGGCAGCGTGGCCCATGCGGTCCGGACATCGACCGCGCCCAGCGTTCCCGCGGTGGTCACGGTGACGTGAGCCGGGGAGTTGGTGGCGTTGGTCAGTGCGGTGAAGATGCCGGTGGGGCAGGACGAACCCGAACCCGTTGCCGTTCCCTTGGCCAAGAGGTCGATGAACCCCTGGGACAGGAGCGCGGACATCTCATCGGCGAACCCGGGGTAGTCCTGCCCGACCTCGATCGAGTAGGGGATGAACCCACGAGCGGCGTAGACGGGAATCGTCGGCTGGGCGAGCGTCGGGGTGTCGTCACTGACGGCAGAAGCCTCGGCGTCATAGCTCCACGACACACCGGCGGACGAGACACCCTTCCAGGCGTCGGTCGTGATAGTGACCGTTCGGCTGATCTGGAGAAGCGGAGCGTCAGCGGCGCCAGATGTCAAAATGATCGTCGGATCGATCAAAACCGGGACCCCGAAGCCCCCGGCAGAACCGGTGCCCTCATTGGCGGCTCGGAACTCGTTGACCGCAGCGGTCTCCTCCGCCGTAAACATCGGGCTCGACGTGGAGACACCCTTGGCAAATGCCGAACGGTAGGCGTCGGTCTCCGTGATGAGCAGCCGGCGAGCAATGGCCGCACCATCGGCATTGTTCGAGCGGGTGCGGAGCAGCTTGTCGACGTGGTCGAGTTGACGAGGAGCGAGGCGTCGTCCACCTTCGATTTCGAGAACCCGGAGCGCACGGTCCCGCAGGTCGGTGAAGCTGGCGCCTCGGACACTGCCAGAGTCGCGAGTCGTTGACCGCTTCTCGACATTGTTCAGCTTCTGCAACGTACGGATTTGCGACTCGAAGTCGATCTCCTCGGTTCTGGTCAGCGTCTCCTTGTTGGCCAGCGTCTCCTTGTTGGCCAGCGCACGGAGATTGCGTTCGAGTGTGGGACGGTCAAGCGGCTGGTTGCCGCCTCGGATTTCGGTTGCCATGTTGGCACCTTTCGAGAAATGCGCGTGATGCGCGAGAAATGGGGGGTAAGAACGCCGGGGGCGTCCAGTGATGCTCCGATTGGCGTCAGCGGCGGCCGTGACTTTTCGTCATCACGGCACGAGGCGAACCCTTTTTGTCAGGTGGCCCGGCGCTTCTCCACGTCGGCGGAGTGCACGACGTGCGGCTCCTACTTCACGAGTGGGGCAGACCCGGCTCGCTCAAAACACAATTCCCAACTCGCCCGCATCCGGTCTTGGCGGCACCCTGGTGCACTTATCCATGCCTTCACGACTGCGGTGGAATGAGGTCCTACGTCGGGTCGGCCTGAACCGTCCCGACTTACTGCGATACAAGCCGACCGTGTGCGGGACCCGCGACCCCGGTCTGCAATGCACCGGCGAACCCGGCGCTTGGCCTACTTCGCTACGCCGAATCTTAGCAGATTACGGCAAGTCGGGGCACGTCACCACGACTTCGAGGCTCGAAACAGTGCGAGGACCTCAGCGGCCTCGTCACCGCGACGCTCGGCCCGGGTGACATAGCGAAGTCCGCCACCCTGTTGCACGAGGTCACGATCAAGGACCTCGGCGACCCGCGTCCCG
>JADGOF010000358.1 GCA_017883105.1 Acidimicrobiales bacterium | reverse complement strand
ATGCTTTGAACGCCCCTGGGGGCATCGTGCAGGGAGATCGGTTTTCGGCCTTCAGGCCGGATTCGCGCGACACCGCGAAAGACACCAGCCACCTAGGGCGGAGGAAATTGACAATTGTCCGTGGGGTCAATCCGAAGCCCGCGCCCTTACTGGCCTTCGCCCACGTGCACGGCGGAGTTCTGCCCCTACGCCGTTCCGAGGGACTCGGTGCATTTCACGTGCCGCTCCAGATCGATCGGGGCCGAATGGGCAGGCCCGTTGGCAGAGCGCCACATCGACCGACGCATCAGGCAGGTCGAGTTCGATTGCGAAACACTGCAGAGTTTCGACCGGCGGTGCGCCTCGGTCAAGACCCGTGGCCATAGGAGAAAGTATCCCGGCGGTGATACGGCACACGATCACCCGCGCTCTCGGACCAACGGCAGCACCGGCGACACGAGCCACGACTCCGGACCCTGAGGCGACATCCAATACAGCCTGGTCGGTTCCCAGGCCCACGTGGTCGGTCAGGCGTAAAGCCCAAGGCTCGAAGATTGTCGATTCGAGATGCTACCCATAGCTATCGGAAACTGACGACCGTTGGAACGGACCGCCCTCGGTTGCACCCTCCATTGGAGCCGCCGGGATACGCCTGGACGCGAAAGCCCCCCGAACCGAGCCGGGGGACCTTCGGGCGCATACGCCAATCAGTTCAGCCCGACCAACCTCGGTCCGCCGGCAGGAGGTCGACGGTTAGCTGAACTGATCTGCCAATATCTGTCTACTCCGACGGGGCTTCTCCGACCAGGGTCCAAAGACCCAAACTCGCGGGGCGCGTGGGCAGGCATGTAGCCGCTGCGACCCCGGGGGTCAGCGGCGGCGGCCGACGCTGGCCAAGATCGGGTGTTGGCCGAACCAGCCGGGGATGCGGCGGGTCAGCTCGGTCATGCCTCGCAGAGTGATGCGCCCGTCAGCGAGGGCGTCGACGAAACGAGCGTCGCCCATCCACACCTGAGTGAGGGCGCGCAGTTCGGCCTCGATGGCGACGTCGACCTCGACTCCTGGATCGGTGAGGCACACATCGACGTCGCTACTGTCGACGACGACCCAAAAGTAGCGGCGCTTGGCGGGCATCGAAGGAAAGCTGAACTGGACAACGACTCGCCTGTCGGACAGAGCACCGGGGGCCAGGTACCGACGAACGTCCCAGAGCAACAGGCCGGGGTCGAGGTCGTCGGGCCCGTAGTCGCTGCGTACCCAAGGTTGCCCCCATTCCCCGAGTGCTTGGATGAGTGGAAACAGCTCGCACCCGGCGTCGGTCAGGCTGTAGGAGCCGTCGCCGGGAGCGGGATGGTTATCGACTGCCTCTGACCGGCACTTACACGTGTGGGGCACCCCCGAATATGATGACTTGCCGATGAGGCCTCTGGGTGAGCACACTGCGACGTGCCTCTTCGACCGACGTACCCGGCAGCACGGATCGCATTGTGACAGTGGCCGACGACACCGCCGTCTCGGCTCGTCAGGACGCAACGGTGGACTCTCTTCCTTCGACCGACGGCGATCCCGGGGGACCCGAGCGGCGATGGAAGTGGCTGCGGTTGGCCGGCGCCGTGGTCATGGGTCTCTGGTGCATCGGCTTGGTCGTCTACTCCACGACCATGTACCACCACGACTTTCTGGGTGAGGACTTCGCCACCTACAACCAGGCCTGGACCCTCATTGGCCAGGGCCACCTGAATCCGTACGACACCATCTACCACTTCCCGTTTATCAAGAGCGACTTCGAGCTGATCATCTGGCCGTTGGCCCTCGTCCACCTGGTGTATCCGGGGTCGGTGGCCTTGCTGTGGATCCAGGACCTGGCCGTGGCCGGCAGCGGTTTCGTGGTCTTCCTCTGGATCGTGGACTACCTAGAGCGGCGCAGGGTGCCGTGGTGGCCCGCCGCCGGCGTGGTATCGGTGGTGCTCGCGGTGCTGGTGGCCAGTCCGGGGGCCTACCAGATCCTCTTCTTCGACTTCCACATGGAGCCCATCTCTACCGTGTTCGTCCTGTTGGCCGGGCGTGACCTGTGGTCGGGCCGGCACCGGCGAGCGTGGATCTGGGTGATGTTGGCGCTGGCGTGTGGCACCTTCGCCGCCATCACCGTGGTCGGGCTGGGCATCTCGGCACTCCTGGCCGGTCGGGAGACCCGGCGCCAGGGGGCCCTGGTGGTCGCCGCCGCCATCGGCTGGTTGGCATTGGTCTCGGTCCTC
Organism: Acidimicrobiales bacterium; assembly: GCA_017883105.1. Classification (GTDB taxonomy): domain Bacteria; phylum Actinomycetota; class Acidimicrobiia; order Acidimicrobiales; family RAAP-2; genus Bog-756. Next base: position 1,209 of record JADGOF010000358.1, on the reverse strand, counting down.
GGCGCCAGCGCCGGATCGGGCATCACCACCTACGCCCACCTGGTCGGACGGCGGACGCTGTCTGGCCCCACCGGCATCGCCATCCTGCTCTCCGGCCTGCTCCTCCATCCCACCCGGGTCATCGACCAGCTCCATGAGCGCCTGACCAGCATGTACGTCCTGGTCAAACAGGTCGGTGTGGTCGGGCTGGCCTCCGCCTGGGGATTCGGAGTCCCCGTGGTGGTGATGGTCACCAACGCTCTGAGCGGCAACACCGCACTGATCAATCAGGCGTTCCAGAACGCCGCGAGCTACCCGTTCGTGCTACTCGGAACGGTCATGGTGCTCGTGTGGACCGCCCAGCGGTTCCTCTACGGCTGGATCCCCGCGATCGCAGTGGCGCTCGTGGTGACGGTGCAGGCCCTGTCCTACGGCGTGGGGCTGGCGCCCGCCAACGTCCGCTTCGGGATCTCCCAGATCGGCGAGGCCCAGGCGACCCAGATCAGGAGGGTCCTGGCCCTCACGCCGGCTGATGCCGAGGTGATCAGCACCATCAGAATCATGGGCCGTTTCTGCTCCCGCCCGCACTGCTACTGGTTCTATTCCAACGGGTCATTTCCGGTGCAGAGCCGGGAGGTTGTGTTCGTGTTCGATCCCTCGGCCGAAAACCAGATCCCCGAGGCCGACGCGGCCGACGACATCGGGGCGATCGTCTTCGTGCGTGATCGCCTCCACGCGCACACCTTGGTCGATGCCGACGGCATCACCGCCCTGGTGTGGCGGCCACCCGCCGGGACGACAAGCGTCGATCTGGCCACCCGTCCCTGACAGTCCGGGCTGAAGACGCCGGCCGGCGCATCCCGGTTAGGAGGACCAGGGAGTGCATCTGCCACTACGCCTGCCACGGTCGCCGCAGAAAAGCGGCGCTTGGTTGGGCTGCGAACGTCAGGGTGACCCGGCCGGGTCCGTGGGATACCCAACGGGTACTTTCTCTGGGAGGTTGGGGCAGTAGCGCCTCGTTGGTAAGGCGCAGTACCATTGGTACGTCGGTCACCAACAGCCGACGACGCGAGCAATGAGCCTCTTGCTCCCACCTGGCACACCTGCCCTCCTGGGCGGTACCCGGTGGATGAGGATGTCCCGACCGGTGTGGAACTTGGGTGACGGCCTCGAGCAGCTGAGCTATGCGGCCACCTCCTTCTCAGGACAGTAGTTAGAGGGTGTGACAGC
>JADGOF010000028.1 GCA_017883105.1 Acidimicrobiales bacterium | reverse complement strand
GACGTGGTCGCCGCCCTGTCCACGGTCCCCCAGCACACGTTCGACACGGTCGGCGTCACCGCTCCGACCACCCCGTTGACCCCGCCCGTGGTGCTCAAGGACCAACTGCCCCTGGGCTCGTCGGGCAAGCCGGAGGTGGTGTTCCTCGGGGCCGAGTACTGCCCGTTCTGCGCGTCAGAACGGTGGCCGCTGATCGTGGCACTCTCCCGCTTCGGGCACTTCAAGACCCTGCACAACGCCCAGTCGGCCGCCTTCTCGGTCTTCCCGGGCATCCAGACCTTCAGCTTCATGGGCACGTCGTATGCAAGCCGGTGGGTGACCTTCAGCGGCACCGAGCTCTACTCCTCCGCGGTCAATGCCAACGGGGCGTTCACCCGCATCGCCAAGCTCACCCCGGGCCAGGCGGCGTTGGTCACCCGGTACGGGAGCACCGGGGCCGGGGCCGGCTCGTTCCCCTTCATCAACATCGACAACCGGATGGTCACGACCACGTCCGGATTCAGTCCTGCCGTGCTGGTGGGTCAGTCCCAGGCGACGGTGGCCGGGACGCTCGATCAGCCCGGCAGTGCATCCGGCCAGGCCATCGTGGCCTCGGCCAACTACCTGACCGCAGGGATCTGTCAGGCCACCGACGGGCAGCCCGCCACGGTATGCGCCAGCAAAGGGGTGCAGGCCGCCGATGAGGCGCTGGGGCTGAGCTGAGCCGGTGGCCGGCCCAACGGAGTCAGCCAGCCCGGCGGTCCACCATCTGCTTGCGCTCCATCTCGTTCAGACCCCCCCAGATCCCGTGCGATTCGTGGATCCGGATGGCGTAGTCGAGGCAATCGACCCGCACAGCACACGATCGACAGATCGATTTCGCCCGGTCCTCCCGCTGCACCTTCTCTTCCTTACGCTCGGCATGGGCAGGTGGAAAGAAAATCTCTGCCTGAGGCCCACGGCACGAGGCCCTGAGCTGCCATGTGTCAACCGCCTGCTCCACTACCCGACTCCCCCTTCGAACCTTCCTCCAGCAAGGGAAAGTACTCGCGCCAGCGCCCGGAAACAAGGGGTCTGACCAGGTTTTCTCACCGCTTCGACCACTTCTTGTCAGCCGTCCGTCTGGAATCCAGCCGGTCCGGACGGCCGGTGAGCGCCACAGAGGCAACGATGGAGCGGCAAGCCCGGGGCCGGACACTACGCTCCTGTGGGTCATGGACGTCAGCGCTTTCTGTATCCAGAGCCGGGTCCTGATCGTGGCCGGCAAGGGTGGTGTCGGCAAGACCACCATGGTCGCCGCCCTCGCCCACATGGCCGCCGGTGCGGGCCTTTCGGTGCTGGTCGTCGAGCTCGAGGGTCGCCCGGGCGTGGCCACCGCCTTCGGCAGCGACGACGAACTCGGCTACGCCGGCTCGGTACTCAGAGCCGCCGGTGCGTCCTCCCTCGGGGATGTCGACTTCGACAATCTGGCCAAGGTCCCGGCCGGAACCGTGCAGGCGCGCACCATCACCCCCGATGACGCGCTCCTCGAGTACCTCGCCGACCACGGCCTCCGCAGGATCTCCAAGCGTCTGCTGTCTTCGGGAATCGTGGACATCGTGGCCGGAGCCATCCCCGGCGTCCGGGACATCCTGGTATTGGGCAAGGTCAAGCAGATCGAACGGAGTGGCATCGCCGACCTGGTGCTGGTCGATGCGCCGGCCACCGGTCACACCATGACCTTCCTGTCCTCGGCCGGAGGCCTGCTCGATGCGGCCCGGGGAGGCCCGATCCGTTCGCAGGCGGCCGACGTGGTGCAGCTGCTCTCCGATCCGGCCCGATGCCAGGTTGCCCTGGTCACCCTGCCCGAGGAGATGCCGGTCAGCGAGGCCATCGAAGCCGCCTATCAACTCGAGGACAAGGTCGGGATCGCCCTCGGACCGGTCATCGTCAACGCCTGCTACCCGCCCATGCCCGGGTTGGCCACCCCGGCGGAGGACACCCTGCGCTCGGCGGGGATCACCCTCGAGGCCGAGCTGGTGACCTCCCTCGAGGCAGCGCGACAGTTCCGACTGACCCGCCAGGAGCTTCAGGAGGAGCAGCTCCAACGCCTGGCCCACGAGCTCCCGCTGCCCCAGTTGCGAGTTCCCTTCCTCTTCGCCGCCTCGATCGGCCCCAGCGAGCTCGATGTCCTGAGTGAGGCCCTGGCCACCGGGGTCAAGGCCCTCCACGACCCGGCCGGGGTAGTCCCGTGACATCACCGACGGCCATCAACGACATCGCGCGCGACCGGTCCATCGTGATCTGCTGCGGATCCGGCGGAGTGGGAAAGACCACCACGGCGGCGGCCTTCGCACTGCAGGCCGCCCGGTTGGGTCGATCGGCATGTGTGGTCACCATCGACCCGGCCCGGCGCCTAGCCAACTCGATGGGATTCGACGAGCTCTCCAACCGGCCCACCCGCATCGAGGGCGACTGGCCCGGCGAGCTCTCCGCCATGATGCTCGACCCCAAAGGGACATTCGATGACCTGGTCCAGCGCTACTCGGACTCGGAGGAGCAGGCCGAGGGGATCAAGGTGAACCGGCTGTACCGGAATCTCACCGGGACGTTGTCGGGCACCCAGGAGTACATGGCGATGGAGAAGCTCCACGAACTGGTCGAGGAAGGGGGGTTCGACCTCGTGGTGGTGGACACCCCGCCTACCCGCAATGCGCTCGACTTCCTCGATGCCCCGCGGCGATTGACCCACTTTTTGGAGAACCGCCTGTTCCAGGCGCTCATGACGCCCACCCGGGTCGGCCTGCGGTTCGTGGGGGTGGCCGCCCAGGCGTTGCTGCGCACCATCTCCAAAGTGGCCGGGGCCGACATCGTGAGCGACGCGGTGGCGTTCTTCCAGGCCTTCGAAGGCATGGAAGAGGGGTTCCGGATCCGGGCGGCGCGGGTCCGGGAGCTGTTGACCCAACCGGACACCGCCTTCGTGCTGGTGGCATCCCCCCGTCCCGACTCCATCGACGAGGCCGTCCACTTCGCCGACAAGCTGGTCGAGTCGAACATGTCGGTGACGGCCCTCATCGTCAACCGGGTGCAACCTCGGTTCGTCGACGATGCCCTGCTCGATTCCCTGCCCGATGAGGTCGACGAGGAGCCGGGGAGCCCTCTCGGGCAGTTGGTCGAAACCCTGCGTGGCTACACCGCGGCCTCGGACCGGGAGGAGGAGGCCTTTGCCGACCTGGTGTCGAAGGTGGCGCCGGCACCGGTGTACCGGGTCCCTCTTCTCAACGGCGACGTCCACGACCTGACCGGTCTGGGCACGATCGCCGACCTGCTGTTCACGGGATCCGGCACCGGGTCGCCCGGGTCCGATGACCCCGTGGGTGGGCCATCCCAGGGGCGCTAACCTTGCTCTTCGTGCGCACAATCCTTGTGGCCAGCGACGCCCCCTCCGTGCGGGCTGAAGTGGCCGCCATCGCGGGACGGCCGGACATCACCGTCCGCGAGGCCCGCTCGGGACCCGAGGTCATGGCCGAGGTGGCGGAGTCGCTTCCCGACCTGGTCGTGGTCGACCTCCAGATGGGCAATATGGGTGGCATGGCGGTGTGCCTCGAGCTCCGCCTCGAGGCCTCGTACGACAGCCTCGGACACGTTCCGGTCGTCATGTTGCTTGACCGGCGGCCTGACGTGTTCCTTGCTCGACGGTCCGGAGCGGAGGGTTGGGTGGTCAAGCCTCTCGATCCCATCCGTCTGCGGCGAGCGGTGACCTCCCTCCTCGACGGAGGCACCTACTACGACGAGTCCTACCAACCGCTTTCTGTCGTGTCCTCGCCCGTCCCTGCCGACCACTGACGGCTCCGTCCCCGAAGGCGGGTCACCACCGTGTCCGTGTTCCGACGCCAACAAGATGAACCGCCAGCCGGCGGAAGTCGACGGCACCGCCGCCATGCCGCGGCGGGCAAAAGCCGGTCGGACCCATCGGGCCTCCCCACCGATGGCGGGGCCGACGCGCAGGAACAGTTCATCATCGATGCGCTGAACGACCTGCGCGACACCGCTGTCCGCGAAGTCATGACACCGAGGGTCGACGTGGTGGCACTGTCCATCCCTCTCACGGTCGACGCGGTGTCCCAGGCCGTCCGCGAGTCGGGACACAGTTGCTTCCCCGTCTACGGGGAGAACCTCGACGACCTGGTCGGCGTGCTGTTCGTCAACGATCTCTTCCGGGCCGGTTGGAAGGTCGGCGGGGGGAGCGGGAAGCGGGCCGGAGGGGTCACCGGGCCGAGCGAACCGGAGGGGTCACCGTCACCCGGTACGCCGAGCGCGCCGCGGCCGGGCACGGACCCGATCGACATCTCGCGCCGGCTGAGGCAGCCGTTTCTGGTCCCCGAGTCCCGCCTGGTGCTCGACGTCCTGGCCGAGATGCGTCGACAGCGTCGGGCCTTCGCCGTCGTGGTCGACGAGCATGGGGGCGTCGAGGGGGTGCTGACGGTCAAGGACCTCCTCGGAGCACTGGTCGGCGATCTGCCCGATGAGTTCGACTCGGACGATGAGCCCGACGTGGTGCGGGTGGACGGCAACCGGTGGTTGGTGGACGGTCGGATGAGCGTGGACGACGTCCGCGATCTGCTGGACATCACCCTGCCCGAAGGGGAGTACGTGACCCTCGGCGGGTTTCTCTTCGACGGGTTCGGGCACATTCCCGCCGAGGGGGAGACGTTCGAGGTCGGAGGGTGGGAGCTCCGGGTGGCAGAGATGGACAAGCGCCGCATCGCCAAGGTGGTGGCCAAGCGCACGGCCCACACGCCGGACGAGCCGGACGGAGCAGCTCCGGCCGGGGACGCGGGGAACGAGCGCACCCCCGTCGGGTAGCATCACCCTGTTCTGGAACCGGCGCCTCCGCCGGATCCGTTCGACGGGCTGTGGCGCAGCTTGGTTAGCGCGCTGCGTTCGGGACGCAGAGGTCCCCGGTTCAAATCCGGGCAGCCCGACCATGTAAGTGCAGGTCAGCCGGGGTCAGTGACCCCGGCTGATTGGTGTCTTGAGGCTTTTGTCGAGATTCTATCGAGATCGCCAAATCCCATGGCAGTGGCGAACCGGCTCCCCACGGTGTCAGCTGCGGCCCGGTCTGCCTCACTCGTCGCCTGCGCATAGACGGCCAGGGTCAGCCGTGGGTCCGAATGTCCCAGACGAGTCCCTGCCGTCTTCATGTCCACATTCGCCAAGACGAGTTGGGTCGTGGCGGTGCGTCGCAGATCGTGGAATCCAACGCCAGCAAGACCAGCCTTCGAAGCTGCTGGCTGCCACATACGGCGTCGGTAGTTCGCATAGGACCAGACAGTGCCACCAGGTGCGGGAAAGACGAACGAATCAGCGTCAGCGGCGGTCAGACACATGTAAGCCAGGTGCTCAGCCAGGATGCCCACCAGCGCTTGTGGCAGCGACATGGTTCGGTTACCCGCCTCTGACTTTGGAGGTCCGAGGTTCGGTCGGCCATGTTCATCCCTGGTGACCGTCTCGGTCACTGTCAAGGTGCGGGCCAGGAGATCGAGATCCCCGATGCGTAATGCGGCAACTTCACCCCAGCGAAGTCCGAGCAGTGCTCCGATCCAGACCATCGGGGCGTATCGACCATCCATTGCATTCGCTAGCTTCGCCACGTCATCGGGGTCGACCACACGTCGCACGGGCTTCACCGCTTTGGGCAGGTTCACGTCATGGCAGGGTGACCGACCGATCAGTTCGGCGGCGACGGCGTAGGCGAATGCCGCTCGCAGGGTGCCATAGGTGCGATCAACCGTCCTCGGGGCCAGCTTCTCGGCCCATCCGTTAACAAGCTGCTGAACGTCATTCTGGCGGATCGTGCACAACTGACGGCTTCCGATCGCTGGGCTGATGTGGGCCCGCAGTGCTGACCGGTCCCGGCCCACGGTGCTTCCACGTTTTCCAGGGTCAGAGGCCAACCACTTCTCGGCCAGTTCGTCCACCGTTATCCGTCCACCGGCGGGATCCACGGCGTAACCCCTGTCTTGGGCCGACTCGACTTCTGTGACACGAGCTTCTGCCTCACGCTTGTTGTCGAAGGTCTCGGAAGCCAGCCGGCCGTTGACGATGTAGCGAACGTCATACTTTGGGGCGCACATCACCCAGCTCGGCCACGAACGAGTTCTTCGCCGAGATGCCTTCCCGATCATTGCGAAAGATCGCCCGCACCCGTTTGGGCCTCGGTGCTCCAGAACTATCGGTCTTGGGTCGACCACCGACCCTAATTTCGAGGTACGCCACAACTTCCTCCTGGTTCTCAGTTGTCATTCTCGGGGTTGGGTGTGTCACTCAGGCGTGAGAACGGGTCGCCCGGCCCGGCGATATGACGCCGTGGTCAGTCTTAGGCGCTCTTGTTGGTCGTGATGGACGCTGGCACGACCGGTCTACATTGCACTGCCAAGAGCTATATGGCTGGACCGATGTCGGTGCCGTCCCCATGGTTCAGGTACTCGACGATGGCCTCTCGGGAGAGCAGGACTTTCGTTCCGTCATGGGCTGCACGCAGGCGACCCTTCTTGATGGCACGGTGAAGGTGGGACCGGGAGCAAGGGATTAGCTTGCAGGCTTCAGCGACGGTGTAACCCAAGCGCTCAATGGACTGCGGGACGGCGGTTTGGGCGTTATCCATGACACTCGACTTCACAGTGAATCTCGATAACGTTTTTCGCCTCGAAGTGAACCGGGTGACCGGGTTCCAGCGGCAGATGCACCGGAGTATTCAGGAGGACGCCGTGATAGGAGTTGTCCTCTTCCTGAGCGACTACCTCGACCCACATGCGCTCAGCGGCGTGACTGTCAGTGAAGATGAGCTTGACTGACTCACCGATAGGCAGGGTCTCACGGTCATCGAGGTCGGGCATCCAGAACTTGTCATGGGTGGCGTGCATGAACTCGCCGTCGACCAGGACGACCTCTTCTGCAGCCTTCAGCTTGCGAGCCTTCAGAGCCGCATCACGTAGACGAGTCTCTTCGGGTGGTACCTGCTCAAGGTGCGATGGTCGAATGCAGTTCGGACGGGCGCAGTTCCAGTAGATCACCCAACCAGGTATCTTCTCCTGGCCACCTTCAAGGTTGAGTAGCGCCCATTCGCCAGCGAGCACGGTTTCGCCCTCGTCCGTCTCGAATAGGCCGTGGCCGTCTTCATCAGTCTCGCCAGTCCACAACTGACACCGATTGTCCGAATAGTGAACTTCAAGGATGTGCCTGTGTCCGAAGGTCACCAGGTCGCCGGGTTCCATCGGGAGAAACTCGGGGACGCTGTCCACTGCTCCGACCCAGCCACTCCCGTCCTCAAGAGGATCGAGCACTTCGATAAGCATGAACTCAGTCCCCTGAGCGGCAACAAACCCCAACTTCACTAGTACAGCCTTCTCCATGGGACGTGCTGTGAGGTCTTCGGTGTCGAAGAGCGTCACATCCTCAGTCGGGAACAGGTCTCGGGACTCTTCCCAGGTGAGCCGCCGCAGTGTCCGCCGCCAAGAGGCGGTACGCGGTGAAGTGAGTGGACAGGACAACCGTCCAAGGGCCCCGGGAAGCTTCGCTCCCATCGGGTACCCATGAACAGTTGCTCGAGAGGGCCTCACCAGCATGATCGAGACTCCCCGATCACCACCCTCACCCTCCGGTCCCCGCTTCAGTCCAAACAGTAGGCATTGCGACTCACGGTTGCAAGTGAAAAGGACCAATGAGTCCGCAAAACGGGCCATACGCTGCTACTGGAGCGTCGGGTCGGAAAAGGAACCGGAACCCGCGGCAGTCGAACATGGCGGCACACAACTCCGCCCGATCACCGAGGCGTTGGTCGCCCGCGCCCCGGTGGATTCCTCGACATGCTCGAACAACCCGCTTGAACGCCAGGTGCTCGGTACCACTTCCAATACCTTCGTCGAGCAGCAGCTCGGTCCGGTGGCGAGCAACAGCAGGTGGAGTTCGCCACGACTCCTCCGGGTCGGTCGGACTTCGGATGTCACCGCCACCGTCAGTGCCTTCCGGAGCCGGCCGTCGGTCCGTGCCGACTGCGGAAGGACGCTTCCCTATCCGAGTGCCGGGCGGAGCGCACGTCCGTTCCGGAGCGCATATGACAGAAGGGGAGCCGTCCAAGGGCCCCGGAGAGCGCTGCAGCTCTGCGGGTGCCCTTGCACGGCCATCCCCCTCGAACCCTGCCTCGGTGATTGCCACGCCACAACCACTCGATCGGCTACCGGTTCCCGCCATGGGCAGACAGTAGACATTGCGACTTATGGTTGCAAGTCAGAGTTGCACGAAGACCGCCATCCTGTCCGGCCCGCCAGGGAGCCTGCCCGATCGAGTGGTAGCGCTAGACCAACTCCCACTCCGGATCGGGCTCGAAGAACTCAACCACGAGCGCTTCCAGGCCGACCCCGAAGAGCGTCCACTGCTGATCCTCACCGTTCGGACCGGTGGGACGGACGATGCATCGCGTGCTCGTCGGATCCACCGGATCCCGAAGGGCGCAGCCTTCAGCAAGGGCATCCGCAGCGATGGTGAACTGGCGAAGCGTCAGCGGGCTCCTGACCCGCAAGCCGAGGAAGTGGCTCATTGTGGCGTAGCTTTCCCCGTTGTTGTTGGTGATCATCTCGTACCCGTCAACGAGGGCGCCTTCGAGAGGGCGCTTCCGCTCGGTGTCGGTGCCGGCCATGACCAGAGCCCACACCCCGACCCACGACGGCCATGTCCGCGAAGTGACCAGCGCATCGAGGTTGGCCGCTCCGCCGACGCGGCACATCTCCCGCAACGTCTGCCAACGCGAATCGACGGTCGAGCGTTCTGCTGCTTCGAGCACAGGGGCGAGGGCCACGAGCGACTGCTCGAACGATTCGGTCCCGTCGTTGCCGGCGATCGAGCAGAGCACGTCGATCTGGAATTCGTCCTGGCTCTCCCAGATCCTTCCGATCACCGAGGCATTGGTCACCCGGACGCCTAATGTCGACTCGAGCCGCTCGAAGACCCGTTTGAAGGTCAGGTGCTCGGCGCCGGTCCCGAGGCCCTCCTCGAGGAGAAGCTCGACCCCCGCGTCGAGGACGAGCTGGTGCAGTTCATCCCGCGTCCGCCGTCTCGCGCGATCGTCCCCGTTCGCTGTCACCGCGTGCGACCGGTGGAGGTGTGGTCATGAAACGCATCCGTCACCTATACGAGCTCCCACGCAGGATCAGCCTCGAGGAAGAGCACGGTGAGGGACTCGAGACCGATGCCGAACAGCGTCCACTCTTCGGTCTCGCCATCCGGGCCGGTCGGACGAAGGATCCGCCGCATGCTCTCGGGATCCACCCGGTCCCGGAGAGCGCATCCTTCAGCGAGTGCGCCTGCGGCGACCGTGAGCTGGCGGAGTGTCATCGGTGAGCGGACCCGGAGACCGAAGAAGGTGAGCATCGAGCCGTAGGCCTCTCCCCACTGGTTGGTCACCTCTTCGTATCCTCGGCGCAGCGCTTCCTCGATCGGACGATTGCCCTCCGTGTCGCTTCCCGCCATGACCAGTGCCCATACACCGAACCAGGGCGGCCAGGATCTCGTGTGGATGAGGGCATCGACGTTGGCTGCACCGCCTACCCGGCACACTTGTTGGACCGCGTGCCAACGTGAATCGACTGTGGAGCGATCAGCATGTTCGAGCAGCGGACCAAGGGCTTCCAAGGTCTTGTCCATGTCAGCGGAACCGGGACTGTGGGCGATGATCGAGAGGACCTCCGTCTGGAAGTCGCGCTGGTTGTCCCAAATCCTGCCAATGACCGAGGCGTTGGTCACCCTGATCCCCGTCGAATCCGCGAGGCGATCGAACACCCGCTTGAAGGTCAGATTCTCAGCCCCGGTCCCGAGGCCCTCTTCGAGGATCAGCTGGTTACCGGCGCCGATGATCAGTGCACGCAGCTCCCCGCGGCTGCGTCGGGTCGCACGACCCGTGGACGCAGCGCTCACCATCAACGTCCGCTCGCCCCGCTCGAGCATCGCGACCCGAAGCATGCCGTGGCCTCGGTGTCGTCGATCACGATTGCGATCGATCCTTGTTCGGTGTCAGGGCAGTTGGAGAACGTCGGGATTCTGATCATCTGGCGCTGATTTCGCGTCCCGCTGACCCACGAGACAGCGGAACAAGGCGACGTGGATCTCGGACAGCCGTGGGCACTGACCAATCTACGTCCTGGCCACGGTGAGATCGTCCCGTCGGCAGCCCGCAGGGCATTCGCCCTCGGCCATCAGGCCCCGGGGCTGGCGTCGCGGAAAATGGCGCGGTCATTGCCCGAGCTCCCACTCCGGATCTGGTTCGAGAAACTCGGTGACCAAGGCATCGAGTCCGATGCCGAAGAGCGTCCACTCCTGATCCTCTCCACCTGGCCCGGTCGGACGGAGGATCCTTCGGACGCTTTGGGAATCCACACTGTCCCGGAGGGCACATCCCTGGGCGAACGCGTCGATGGCAATGGTGAACTGGTGGATGGTGAGCGGGGACCGGGGCCGCAAGCCGAAGTGCGTGGAGATCGCTTCGTAGACCTCTTCGTAGCTGTTGGTGACCTCCCCGTAGCCTTCGCGGAGGGCCTCTTCGATCGGGCGCTTCTTTTCGGAGTCGGTGCCGGCCATGACCAGCGCCCACACTCCGATCCACGGCGGCCACCCCGACGAATTGACGACAGCGTCGAGATTGGCCACACCACCAAGACGGCAGATCTCCCGTACCGCCAACACGCGAGCCTCGGGTGTGGAGCGATCCGCCCCGGCGAGTACCGGACCGATCATCTCGAGCGTCTCATCGAGTCCCTGGATTCCGTTGTCCCTGGCGATCGCCGAAAGGAGCTCGGTCTGAAAGTCGTCCTGGCTGTCCCAGATCCTGCCGATCACCGAGGCATTGGTCACTCGAACGCCTGCGGTCGATTCGAGGTGTTCGAACACCCGTTTGAAGGTCAGGTGCTCAGCGCCGGTTCCAAGGCCCTCCTCGAGGAGCAGCTCGGTGCCGGCCTCAACGAGGAGTCGACGCAGTTCCTTTCGGCTGCGTCGAGGGGTGCGCCGGTGGGGCGCGGAGCTCATGATCCCGCACCTCCGACCCTGGCGAGGGCCGACTGTTGGCTGCCGGCGAGGCGGCTGGAGGGGTCGAGGAGCTGTGCCATTGCATACTGATTTCGTGTGTCGAGTGTCTTGCTGAGAACTACTTCGAAGGTATTTGCTACATCAACGCTGGAAATGGCGAAATTTACACGGTTTGACTCGATCATTCGTCGCGCCAACTGACGCTTCCGCTGACCTACTCGTGCATCCGTGGCAATACGAGTGTCCCAAGATCATCCTGCCGGTGCTTCAGCCCACGTCCCCGGCGATCAGACGCACAGAAGTTGCAACTCCCAGTTGCCAATGGGTGGTGAAGAGGCATTCGGGCCAGCGGTGGCTACCCTCGGGTCTGAAAGCCATGGCCGACTATTCGATTCTCGTCCCGCCACCCAGACGCCGAGGGCCGCTGCTCATCGGCTTGGTGGTCGCCGTGCTGGTGGCCTCGGTGGGCGTGGTGGCGTTCATGGCCGGTCGCCACAATACGGGCAACCATCACGCCGGCGGAGCGGTCGTTCCCCCGACCACCGTGCCGGCGAAGGCGCTGACCGTCGTCTCGACGGTGCCGGCGGCCGGCGCCACCGAGGTGCCGTCTGACCAGGTTGTCTCGGTCAAGTTCTCGTCCGCTGTCTCCGGGGGCGGGGGGATGCCGACGCTGACGCCTCCCATCGCCGGCACATGGAAGCGGGTCGGTTCCACCACCTTCGTGTTCTCGGCCGGCGCTCCTCTCATTCCAACCTCCTCCGAGACGCTGACCGTCCCGGCCGGGGAGACCGGTCCGCGCAGCACAAGTGGGGCGGTGCTGACCACCCCGGTTTCGGCGTCCTTCACGGTCGCTCAGGCCAGCACCGAACGCCTCCAGCAGCTGTTGGGACAACTCAACTATCTCCCGTTGTCGTTTACCCCCACCAGCTCCCTCAGCTCTCCCAACGAGGCCGCCACTGCACAATCCGGTAACTTCGCCTGGCGTTGGCCGGGCACTACGGCCTCACTGACATCGCTGTGGACCGAGGGCTCGGAGAATCTCATCACCAAAGGTGCGGTGATGAACTTCGAGAACCAGCACGGCCTCAAGGTCGACGGCCTGGCCGGCAGCCGGGTGTGGTCGGCCTTACTCGCCGACACTGCGACGGCACGGGTCAATGTAGATGCCTACAACTACGTCTTCGTGTCCAAGCAGATCCCCGAGAACCTCACGCTGTTCAGCAACGGCGCGCCGGTGTTGGCCAACATCGCAGTGAATACCGGTGCCCCGGGTGCCGACACCACGGACGGCACCTACCCGGTCTTCGAGCACGTCACGAGCTCGCGGATGCAGGGCACCAATCCCGACGGGAGCACCTATGACGACCCCAACGTCCCATGGGCGAGTTACTTCAACGGCGGTGACGCCTTGCACGGATTCGTGCGCGCTACCTACGGCACTCCCCAAAGCAACGGCTGCGTTGAGATGCCAATCGCCGACGCCGCCAGGGTCTGGCCGTTGACACCGCTCGGGACCCTGGTCACCGTGGCCGGCCCGTCGTCCTAGCGCCCGGAGGCGCCGTGACTACTCGGTCGAAGAACTCTCCTCCGCCCACGCCGTAGGATTCGACCCGAAAGAGTGAGGTGGAGAGGCCATGGAGATGGAATACCGACGTCTGGGTAAGACCGGGCTCAAGGTCAGCGTGCTGTCATTTGGTTCGTGGGTGACCTTCGGTCCCCAGTTGGCCGGAAGTCTGGCCGAGGAATGCCTGGGTGCGGCCTACGACGCCGGGGTGAACTTCTTCGACAACGCCGAGGCGTACTCCGCCGGCGAATCCGAGCGGATCATG
>JADGOF010000357.1 GCA_017883105.1 Acidimicrobiales bacterium | reverse complement strand
CCCACCGATGAGCCGACCGGGCTCGAACAACCACGGGCGTTCGGCGTGGAACTCCTGAAAAGAGTCGTTGGACAGCACCAACGCACCCGACTTTTCTGCGATCCGCAGGATGAACCCGTCACCTCGTCCGACGGCTCCGGCCGGAGGGGTGATCATCTCGCCGTGCTCGAGTGCCTGTTCGAAGGCCTTGACCTCGGAAGGGTCGATCCGGTGGCCGAAGGAGGCGTCCACCACCACTGTCACGTCCGAGGTGGTGAACCCCCGGTACTCCTCCAAGAAGGTCCGGATGGCCTCGTCCAGTTGGGCCAGGCTGGGCAGGTTCCGGCCCTCCGTGGCGATGTTGGACCCGTCGACGACGATCCTTCGGCGTGCAGGGAGATCGGGTTCCATAGAGGCCCACAGTCAACCATCTGACCAGGGGTGCTTCGAGCATGGTCCCTCGGCTCCGCCACGTTGGGGGGACCCGAAATCACCCGTTGACGCCAATGTCGGCGAACCTAGGATGGCTCCATGACCTCTGAGACCACCCGCGCCGATGAGGCAACCGATTTGCTCCAACATCTGATCCGCAACGGGTGCGTCAACGACGGAACCGTCTACTCCGGCCAGGAACAGCGAAGTGTGGACCTCCTCCGGGGCTACCTCGAAGGCTCCGGCCTCGACATGGAGACCTACGAACCTGCGCCGGGCCGGACCTCCTTGGTGGCCAAGATCCACGGCTCGGATCCGTCGGCCCCCTCGCTCGCCCTGCTGGGCCATACCGATGTGGTGCCCGCCAACGCTGACGACTGGAGCCACGACCCATTCGGTGGCGAGCTGATCGACGGCTCGGTGTGGGGCAGGGGGGCCATTGACATGCTCAACCTCACCGCCACCATGGCCACCGGCATCCGGCATCTGGCACTGTCCGGGTTCCGGCCGGCCGGCGACCTGACCTACGTCGCGGTGGCCGACGAGGAGGGCCTGAGCACCTATGGGGCGAAATGGCTCTGCAAGAACGCAGCCGACGATGTGCGCTCCGACTATGTGATCACCGAGTCGGGAGGGTTCCCGATGGGGGGCGCCGACGGCACCACCCGGCTTCCGGTGATCGTGGGCGAGAAGGGCGTCTTCTGGTGCGTACTCATCGTCAAGGGAACCCCGGGGCACGGGTCCCAGCCACTGCGCACCGACAATGCCCTGGTGAAGGCGGCCGAGCTGGTGCGCCGCATCGACGAGTTCCGGCCCCAGGCCCAACTGCACGAGGCCT
This sequence comes from Acidimicrobiales bacterium, assembly GCA_017883105.1. GTDB lineage: Bacteria > Actinomycetota > Acidimicrobiia > Acidimicrobiales > RAAP-2 > Bog-756. Next base: position 2,200 of record JADGOF010000357.1, on the reverse strand, counting down.
GGACCCGGTTCATCGAGGGCATCGGGTTCCCCGCTGAACTGGCCGGACCGCTGCTCGACCCTGAGCAGATCGACGCCTTCTGCGACACGCTGCCCCTGGTCGGACTGGCCCGTCAGGCCCACGCCTGCACCCACACCACCATGGCGCCGACGGTGATGCGGGCGGGAACGAAGACCAATGTGATCCCCGACCGGGTCGAGCTCGAGGTCGACATCCGCTCGTTACCCGGCTGGGACACCGCGGACGTGCGGGCCATGCTGGAGCAGGTGGTCGGCGACCTGGCGGACGATGTCGAGATCGAGTTCCGCTCGGAGGAGCCGGCCACGACCTCTCCCATCGACACCCCGTTGTGGGACGCGCTGCAGCGTGTCAGCCAAGTCTTCTACCCGGGAGCCCGCAACGTCCCATTCCTCACCGTCGGGGCCACCGATGCGAGATTCACCCGCACCCTGGGCTCGGTCTCCTACGGCTTCGGACTGCACAGCCGGGCCATCGGGTTCGAGGAGTACGGGACCATGTTCCACGGGATCGACGAGCGGGTCGACATCGAGTCCCTCCGCCTGTCGACCGAGATGTGGATGGCCCTGGCCGACGACTTCCTGGTCTGACATGGGGTCCGGAGCCGGGGCGCCTGCCTGAGCGCATCATCGGCGCTCGGCTGGCCACCGATCAACGCCCCGGAGCTCAGCCGATGGCCCTGGCCAACAGGTCGTCCTGTTCCAACCGGTGCAGTGCGGCACTGCCCGAAGCGGGGCTGGCCGACTCGGCCCGGCTGACGTGGCGCAGGGTGTGGGTGTCCCGCAACAGGCGGTGGAGCCGGCTGTGCACGAAGTTCCACGCTCCCATGTTCTCCGGCTCCTCCTGCAGCCAGACCACCTCATCGGCACCGGGATAGCGATCGAGAACGTCGCGGATGTTGGTCTTCGGCCACGGGTAGAGCTGCTCGACCCGCACCACGCCCACGTGGGCTGCGGCCTCGCCCAACTCGTCCCGGCGGCCCAGGGCGTCGTAGGCCACCTTGCCGGTGCACAGCACCACCCGGCGCACCGCGGCGCGGTCGAATCCCTCGTGAGCCGCGGCCGGGTCGTCGAGCACCTCGGCGAAGGAGCCGGCGGTGAACGCCTCGATCGGCGACCGGGCCAGGCGTGACCGGAGCAGCGACTTGGGTGTGAACACGATGAGCGGCTTGCGATCCGCCGTCTTGACCTGGGCGCGCAGCAGGTGGAAGTACTGGGCCGCGGTGGTCGGCTCGGTCACCCGGAGGTTGCCGCGGGCGCACAAGGTGAGGAACCGCTCGATGCGGGCCGATGAGTGCTCGGGCCCCTGGCCCTCGTAGCCGTGGGGCAGGAGGAGGACCAGCCCGGAGGCCTGGCCCCATTTGTCCTCTGCCGCCACCAGAAAGTTGTCGACGATGATTTCCGCACCGTTCCAGAAGTCGCCGAACTGGGCCTCCCAGGCCACCAGGTCGTCGGCCGCCTCGACGGAGTAGCCGTACTCGAAGCCGACGCAGGCGTACTCGGAAAGGAGGGAGTCGCGGATGGCGAAACGACCGCCCTCGAGGGCGGCCAGGGGAACGTGCTCGAGTCCGGTGGCATGGTCCACCAGCACGGCGTGCCGTTGCGAGAACGTGCCCCGGCGGGTGTCCTGACCGGTCACCCGCACATTGGTCCCCTCCAGCAGGAGCGAGCCGAAGGCCAGGGCCTCGCCCAGGGCCCAGTCGATCTCACCGTCGGCGACCACCTTGTCCCGCTGCTCGAATTGGCGGGCCAGCTTGGGATGGAGGACGAACCCCTCGGGGACCGAACGCACCTCGGTGGCCAACCGGCTCAAGACGTCGGCGTCCACTCCGGTCTCCACCGGCGGGATCCACAGATCGGGAACCACGTACTCCGGCAGCACCGGGGTGACGCCGGCCACGGTCTCCGCCTCGGCCCGGGTCTCGTCGAGCGCCGCCTGCAACCGGGCGGAAAAGTCGTCGAGTGCCTGTTCGGCCTCCTCGAGTGAGATGTCCCCCCGTCGTACCAACGACTCGGTGTACAGCTTGCGCACCGACCGCTTGGCCTCGATGAGGGCGTACATCAAGGGCTGGGTATAGCTCGGATCATCCCCTTCGTTGTGGCCGTGTCGCCGATAGCAGACCATGTCGATGACCACGTCCTTGTGGAAAGCCTGGCGGAAGCCGAAGGCCAACCGGGCAGCC
>JADGOF010000356.1 GCA_017883105.1 Acidimicrobiales bacterium | reverse complement strand
GTTGAACGTGGTCATGAAGCAGCTGACCATCATCGCCACCATCTTCCTGCCTCTGACCTTCCTCACCGGCTTCTTCGGTCAGAACTTCTCCTACCTGGTAGGCCACATCGCAGGCATCGGGCCGTTCCTCATCTTCGGGATCGGGCTCGAGCTGGTGTCCGCGGCGGGCCTCTTCTATCTGTTCCGCAAGCGCGGCTGGCTTGGCGGGCCGGGCACCTGACCGGATCTCAGTGGCGCCCCACGGTCATCACCCTGCGCACCGACCGGGTGGACAGCACCGACAGAACCGACGCGGCCGACAGAATGGACCCCACGCCGAGGAAGCTCCCCACCGATGCCAGTGAGAGGGCCGAGCCGATCGAGCCCACCGACAGCACCGATCCCACCGAACCGATCGACAGGACCGAGCCCTTGCAGTTGATCGAGAGGAAGGAGTTGGTGGAGTTGAACGACCACCGCGAGGACAGGTCCGAATGTGCCATACCGACCATCATGCCCAACGAACGGGCCGTCATCTAGGAAAGCGTCTTCACCGCATCGCCCGAGGGGTTGACCACGTACCATATGCCGCCACCATTGGTCAGGGCCTGGCCGGTGGCCTTCCCTGGGGCTCGGTCGGGCGGCCATAGGTAGAGCGGCCAACCGTTGTAGGTGATCTGGGTGGTCCCGTCGGTGCGGGGAGCCGTCCCGAGGAGCGCGGGGTTGATCCCCGGGCCGGCACTCGGCCTGGTGGTTCCGGACGGCAGGACAAGCGCCGGCCACTGCACGGCACAGATGTCGTAGCACTTCGACGGTTGACCCTGGCGATCCGTTTCGAACAGGTAAAGGGTGATCCCCTGACCGTCGACCAGCACCGGGCCCAGGCCGTTCACAACGGCCGCCTTCACCTCGGAGACCGGTCCGTGCTGGACCACCGGCGGCGAGGTCGAGAACGGCGACTTGATCGCTGTGCCCGAATCGGAACAGCCGGCGGCCAATCCGACCACCAGGGCGATGGCGGCAGTCGGGGCGAGGCGGCGGATCCCCTTGGTCGTCGGCCCGTTCGAACTCCGGATCACGCGGTGCCGCTCGAGCGCCGGAAGATCTCCAGCGGGGGAGAGGGGTAGGGGCCGACGCCCGGTCGCCAGCCGGCGGCGAGTTTCTGCTCGGCGATCCCGTACTCGGCCCAGATGTGGCAGGTGTTCCGCGCCCACGGGCTGCTGGTACTCGTGAAGATGTCGGACGCCTCCCCCCGGGCAACCGCCAGTGCCCGGCGGGAGGTGATGGCCTGGATCACCACCGGGCCGAGGGAACGTGCCAGCTGCTCGAGGTGGGTGCACCCCTTCGGTCCACCAAAGCGGTTCTGGACCTCCCGGGTGAAGCCCCGGGCAACACTCAGGCCGGCCAGCGCGGCAAAGGCCTGGACGATCCCCGGGCACTCGGTGTGGGGGAAGGTGTGCATCACTGCCTCGGACTGGGTGATGGTCATGTCGTCGATCCGGACGGTAACCCGCAGTTCCATGTCGTGGACCCGGGCCACCGCCGACCCGTCCTCGGCCCATGGCCGCGTGTCCTGCAACCTTCCGATGACCTGCATCTCGGAATCGGCGTCGAATGCCTCGTAGACGATGGAGCGGCGGTGGAGTGGGAACGGCATTCCGGTCGGCGAGGGCTCGACGGTGCCGAGCTGGTTCATCGCGGTGTGGGGAGGTCGACGATTTCGTACGACCACAGTTCGCTGTGGGTGCCGACCGGCGGGGGAGCGTCCCCGCCGTGCCCATGGGGGGTGTCGTTCGAGTCGGACTGCCCGGCTGGACCGCGGTGCCCGTGGGCGAATGCCGGCGAGGAAACCCATGCGTCGAAGGCGGCATCGTCGCGCCAGCGGGTGAGCACCAGCCACACGCCCCGCCCGTCGTCCGGACGGAGCAGTTCGAAACCCTCGAAGCCGTCGGCGTCGTCCACGGCCCCCGCTCGGGTGGCGAACCGTCGGGCCAGCTCGTCGCCGGAGCCTTCCCGCACGGTGATGGCGTTGATCTTGACAACAGTCATGCGCCGATCATTGCCGCAAGCGGCCACCGGTCCAAATCAGAGGGCTGCTCCCGAGGGGATGCCCGGTAGGCACCGGTCACATCCACGTAATTACGCCGGTGTGATACCGTGGGACTGCAGGTTGACCGTCAGGTTTGGGTTCACGGTCAACCTCTGATCGAGGTGGAGGATTGGCTATGGCCAACAACAGTGATAACCCGGTGACGAGCGGCGGTTTTCGCGGCTCCCAGGTCTGCAAGGTGGTCGGTATCACCTATCGGCAGCTCGACTACTGGGCCCGCACCGGGCTGCTCCGTCCATCGATCACCGACGCCTCGGGCAGTGGCAGCCAGCGGCGGTACTCCTACGGCGACGTGCTCGAACTGAAAGTCATCAAACGACTGCTCGATGCCGGCCTTAAATTGCAGCAGGCCCGCCAGGCCGTGGAGTGCCTGCGCGGTGACCTGGGTGGCGAACTGGCGGCTGCCCAACTGGTAATGGTCGGCAGTCGGTCCGTCCTGGCCCACTCCGACGGCGAACTGGTCGACCTGCTGGCCGGAGGCCAGGGCGTGTTCAACGTGTTGCCCCTCTCCGGGGTGGTGTCCGAACTCGAGGCGGCCATCGTGGAGATCGGTGCCACCTCCGAAGCCCCCCGTCCCAACCGGCATCCTGCTGCTGCCTACCTCGCATCCAACGAGGCCGCTGAGCGTTGACCGCAAGTCCGGCCCCGTCAGCCCACCCGCCACAGGCGATACCCCGTTTCGCCCACGAATCCGAACGCCGGTTCGCCCGGATCCTCGATTTCTACGGTGTCGTCTGGGAGTACGAGCCGGTCGAGTTCGCGCTGGAGTGGGGCGAGGACGGACGCCCGACAGCGGCGTTCCGTCCCGACTTCTGGCTGCCGGACCCCGGCCTCTTCGTCGAGGTGACCACCCTCAACCAGCGGTTGGTCACGAAGAAGAACGGAAAGGTCCGCCGCATGGGACAGCTCTATCCCGACGTGCGGGTGACCATCCTCTACCAGCGGGACACCCTGGCCCTGCTGGCCAAGTACGGACTGGCCGGAGGCCTCGGGCACACCGATATCGCCCGCACCGCCTGAGCGGCGACACCGGTATCCTTTCGACGTGAGCGCTCACTCAACGGCAGCCGGTGACGCCTCCGAGCCCCATCCCACCGGATCGCTCCGACACACCGCCCTGGTCGGCGCCCACCGGCGTCTGGGGGCGAAGTTGGTCGAATTCGGCGGCTGGGAGATGCCGCTCTCCTACAGCGAGGGCACCATCGCCGAGCACCGGGCCTGCCGGCAGCATGCGGTGGTCTTCGATGTGAGCCATCTGGGAACGGTACGGGTGTCCGGACCCGACGCCTTCGACCGCCTCCAGGGTGCCCTCTCCAACGATCTCCGCAAGGTGGCCCCCGGCCGGGCCCAGTACACCCAC
>JADGOF010000355.1 GCA_017883105.1 Acidimicrobiales bacterium | reverse complement strand
GCGGCCTGACCACACGTCGCTCGGCATCCTCAGAAGCGCCACGGCGCTTCTGAGACCAAGAACTCCGCTCTCGGGCAGCAAGCAGGCTCTACCGCTCGCTCCGGGCAAGCCATCCCCTTGACCCGGAACCCGCCGTCCCTGCCGCACACATCCACAGAAATGGTGCCACTTCGCGTTTTTGGACCCTTCAAGCTTCTCGGTCACCTCGACAACCGCTGCCCGGTTGCTCCGATCGAAGTCCATCCGTGGGACCAGCGGATCCCCGCTCCAGTCGATGTCGGTCTTCAACGACGAAGCACGTTCGGCGAACAGGCGGTGATGGCGTCGCTCGTCCTCGATGAGGAGGTTCACCACGGAGGCCAACGCCTTGGACTCCGTTTCGTCGGCTGCCTGGATGTCCTCTTCGAGGAGGCTCTGTTCCTGCTCGACATGCGCACTCAGATGACGATCGAGATCCCGGTCTACCGGTCTCGCGCCAGCCAGTCCATGGCCCATGGAGGGCAGCCAACCTACATCCCACCGCCGCACCAGCACCCCGCCGCACACGAGTCGGTCACCCGCCGGGAACTCAGTGGCGGTGCGTGGTCAGACAGCAGTACTTGTGCTTACGGCCGCTGCCGCATAGGCACGGGTCGTTGCGACCGGCCGTCTGCCAAGCTCGACGCTCGTCCCGTTCCGCCACCGCCAGCTCCGACATGATCTCGGTGACCGACCGCCGCGAGCGGGCGAGAGCGGCCATCCGCCGGAGCGGGGGAAGGGCGTGCTCGTAGAACCGGCGGTAGCCCCCACAGAGGTAGTTGAGGCCGGCCTCACCGTTCGGTGCCGACACGAAACGGTCCTTCGGACAACCTCCGTTGCAGAGGAAGCGGACATCACACGTGCGACAGCACGCCGGCAACGCCGCCGTCTTGGCGCGGCCGAATGCTCGCTGTTCCGGCCCGTCGACGAGCGCGGCGAGCCCGTGCGTCATCACATCACCGATCCGATGATCGGGGTCGACGAAGTGGTCGCAGGCGTAGACGCTGCCGTCGTGCTCGACCGCCAGCGCACGCCCGCAGTTCTCCGCCATGACGCACAGGTTGGCCGGCCGGCCCAGCACGACGAGAAAGGCCTCGAGGAAGTTCTGCACGTCGATCCGCCCGACGTCGTACCGGATCCACTCGTCGAAGACGCTGCAGAGGAACGCGCCGAGCTGCTCCGGCGTCACCGACAGGGGGCTCGCGCCCCCTGGAGCCTGTGCGACGACCGGCAGGAACTGCAGCCAGCGTACGCCCGCGTCCAAGAAGAACCGGTAGACCCCCGTCGCCTGCCCGACGTTCCTCGCGTTCAGCGTGCACAGGACATCCGGTTCGATGCCATGTTCTCGCAGCAGCCGGAGGCCACGCATGACCCGCGCGTGGGTCGGGCGGCCCCTCTTGTCCCGCCGCGTCGCGTCGTGGAGCGGCGCCGGCCCGTCGAGGCTGATGCCCACGTAGAAGTCGCGCTCGGCGAGGAAGGCGCACCACCGCTCGTCGAGAAGAGAGCCGTTGGTTTGCAAGCTGTTCATGCACGACCAACCGGACGGAAGGTGGCGCTCCTGAAAGGAGAGGGCCATCTCGTAGAACGCCGTCCCGAGAAGGGTCGGCTCACCGCCGTGCCAGACGAAGTGCACCGTCGGCCCCGGGCTGGCGGCGATGTAGCTGCGGACGTAGGACTCGAGCACCTCTTCACGCATCCGGAAACGTTCGCCCCGCGGGAAGAGCTCCTCCTTTCGCAGGTAGTAGCAGTAGCCGCAGTCGAGGTTGCAGACCGGTCCGACCGGCTTCGCCATGACGAGAAACGGCTCGCTGGTCTTCACGGCCCCCAAGTGTTCCCCGCCCGACACGCACCTGTCCACCTCTCCGGTGCCCGCGCTTTCAGTCCGGGCCTGGTGGTGCCGTTCGCCGACCCGCCTGGTGTCACACAGCCAAGAGCGCGGCTTGGATGTCTCCTATCGCGCCGGCTCCGGGTCGGTTATCCGGGGCCGGATCCGGAGTGGGCTTGCTCGCCGCGAGCGTCACCGATCTTGACATCTGGGCAGCCGGAATCATTGACCGATTCCTGGACCTGATTGCACAGATCGAAGCGCTACGCGATGGACCTGGGGACAGGGGTAGCGCCACTCGTGGCACCGGCCGAGCGCCGTGGCACCTCGTCGAGCCTGAGGGTCGAACCGGTGGTCCTTGGAACACCATCCGGTAGGTGCCGATCCTGCGCCCCACGGGTCGGCGGCGATCCGCCCGGTAATGACGGCCCGGAGGGATAGCGTTCAGTCAGTAAGGCTGGCTTCGGTTTCCAACTCGATCTTGACCTTGTTACCCACCACGACACTTCCGTCAAGTAGGGAGCTGTTGAAACTCACTCCAAAGTCCCGCCGGTCGATCTCGGCCGTAGCAGAGAAGGCGACCACGGTCTTGCCCTCTTGCATGGAGGGACCCTCGCCCAGGAACTCGAGATCGAACTCCACCGGCTTGGTAACGCCACGAATGGTTAGGTCGGTGAAGAGCTTCCACTCGGTGTCGGTCACCTTCGTGAGCCCCGTGCTCTTGAGGGTCAGGGTGGGGTACGTAACGGCATCGAGGAAATCATTCGTGCGCAAGTGGTCGTCACGCATCGTCTGGTTCGTGTTGATACTGACAGCCTTCGCTTCGGCTTCCAGGGTGGACGCTTCTGGATTTTCGGCCACGGTGAACGTGCCGGAAAACTCGGTGAAGCGTCCCCGCACTTTGGTTCCCACCAGGTGGCGAGCGACGAAGCCGACCTCGGTGTGGGCAGGGTCGATTACGTACGTACCGACCTTGGGAAGGGTGGAGCTTGAAGTGGTCATGGTAGATCTCCTTCGTTGTGTCCACCGTACCGTGTACCCGGCCGATGTGGCGATCATCGTCGGTGGCTACGGTCTGGCCGGACCTTCTGGCACTGAATAATGCCTCGGGACGCCCGCCGTCTGTGGGGGGTGCCCCGGCCGCCGGATAGAGGAAGCTGGAGAGGTCCCTGGGCCAGCCCGGGTTCGCGCAACGTGTCGGTGCCGATCGGGCAATGATCGCGAGCGCGGAGGAGCCTTGGGCCAACAAGCCACTCGGTATCGACACCGGAAATGAACGCATAACAACGCTCTCGGACGACGGTCCGAGCGAAGGCCGAGTCGCGCCCGAACGACGGATCTGGGGAACGGCTAAATGCCCCATAACGCGCGTCCGTCAATCGTGTTGAGGGTGCCTCAGTACGCCGGTCTCGTGACGCGCCTTGGCGGTCCCACTGCCGGAATTGCTGCCTCTCGCGAGCAGAACCACCGCGCTGCTCGCCGGCCACTGGTCGGCAAACGATTCCCGCAAGCCGAACCCGCTCCGGGAGCGGCCCAGTTCAGACGTCCTCCGCAGCGGGACCGTCCCGTAGGACCCGCCCGGAGAAGATTCACGAACAGGTAGGTCGTA
>JADGOF010000027.1 GCA_017883105.1 Acidimicrobiales bacterium | reverse complement strand
ATCCCGAGCGCTACGCCCGGGCCGGCGCGATGGCGCCACGGGGCATCTTGATGGTCGGGCCTCCGGGCACCGGCAAGACCCTGCTGGCCCGGGCGGTGGCCGGCGAGGCGGCCGTGCCGTTCTTCTCGGTCACCGGATCGAGCTTCGTCGAGATGTTCGTCGGCGTGGGGGCGGCTCGGGTCCGCGACCTGTTCGAGGAGGCACGCAAACGGGCGCCGGCGATTATCTTCGTCGACGAGATCGACGCCATCGGACAGCGTCGGGGCGGTTCAGGTGTGGTCGTGTCGAACGATGAGCGGGAGCAGACCCTCAACCAGCTGCTCGCCGAGATGGACGGCTTCGATCCGGCCACCGGAATCGTGGTTCTCGCCGCCACCAACCGGCCCGAAGTCCTCGACCCGGCGCTGCTCCGGCCAGGGCGATTCGATCGACAGGTGATCATCCCTCTCCCCACGCTGCCCGAACGCCTGGCCATCTTGAAGGTCCACTGCCGGGGCAAGCGCCTCGACGAGAACGTGGAATTGGAGGTGACGGCGAGGGGAACGCCCGGATTCTCAGGGGCGGACCTGGCGAACCTGGTGAATGAGGCGGCGATCGTCGCCGTGCGGGCGGACCGGGGAGTGTTGGGAGCGACGGACTTCGAGGAAGCTCGCGACCGGATCATCCTCGGCCGGCGCGAAGGCTCCAACGTGCTGATTCCGGCAGAGAAGCACTCCGTCGCCGTCCACGAGGCCGGCCACGCGCTCGTGGCTGCCTACTCGGACAAGGCGGACCCGATCGCCAAGGTGACGATACTTCCCGCCGGGCAGGCGCTCGGTGTCACCGAACAACTCCCTCTCGTCGAGCGGCACCTCTTCGGCGAGGACTATCTCTACGACACGTTGGCGATCCTTCTGGGGGGCCGGGCCAGCGAGCTCGTCGTGCTCGGCCAGGGCTCGACAGGCGCCGCCAACGACCTGGCCAAGGCGACAGAACTGGCGACGAAGATGGTACGGGAATTCGGCCTCTCGTCGAAGATCGGACCAGTGGGCTACCCCCTGGGGGGATCCGTATTCCTGGGCGCCGGAGGCGGCGAGTTCTCCAGCCGGCCGTTTGCCGAGCAGACCCAGGCGGCCATCGACAGCGAGGTCTCCCGGCTGCTCGGCGAGGCCGAGCAGCGGGCCGTCAAGACGCTCGGGGAGCACCGAGATGTACTCGACAAGTTGGTGCAGCTGCTCGTGGCCAACGAGACCGTGGACGGTTCAGAGGTCTACGCGCTCGCCGGCCGTACCGAGCCCGTGGGCGGCCCGGGCATGATGATGGCACCTGATCGGACCGTGTCGGTGACCGAAGAGTCGGTGGCAGCGGGTGTGGCGAAGGCGGGGGAGGAGGCCGAACCCCCAGAGGATGCGCTCCGGGCCTGAAGGTGGGGTGTCCGGACTGCAACCTCGCGTACGGGCGCATTGTGCAGGGCAGCCGCTCTCGGGTGAAAGCGGCCACGACGCTTCGCCGCCGTGGATCTACGTCAGCCATCGGGATCACCGACACGTCCTGGCCCTCCACGATGGTCATGAGTCGCCGGTCGAACCACCGTCATCGATTCGTCGGCGTCCATCGGCCATGATGGGTTGATGGGCTCAGCCGATGACAAACCACGCAAACCGAGGCATCCGCTGGCCAAGGTGCCGAAGTATGAGGAACCCAACGACCTTCCGCTCCCGGGGCTGGGTGGCGGCAGCGGCCTGGGATATGGACGATTCGGCCATGGCTCGGATCACAAACACCCAAACAAACCGGGTCGGGCCGGAGCATTCCTCCTCAGGATGTTGGGTAAGCATCCCAAGGAGTAGTGCCTGTCGGAAGAAGAGGCGGACCACTCGGGAACCTGTGGGCGGGGTGCGGCACGAAGTGTCCCCGGTTCCCGACCGCCGGACGGAGATCAGCCCGAGGGTGCCGCTGGGCTCGAGGGTGGGCTCGTTCAGGTCGGCTTCTCACCGAAGGGGGAGGAAGCTCTCGAGTGACGGAAGGAACCATTCGGTGATCACCATGACGGGGTCTCCTGCGCTATCGACCCGATAGGTACGGGCCAGCAAGTAGTCACCGATGGCCGAGCCGGTCTGCGACGAGACGGGCACCGAGCCTCGGTCCGATCCGGCAAGGGGCTCGCGGGTGACCGTGATCCCCTCCTCGCCGAGGATTCGGCCGATCGGGTCGCTGCTGGACTCGAGGCGCCGACGAAACCCGCCTGGTAGGCGACTGGGGACCAGCACGCTCTCGGCATACAGGTACGGCCGGCCCGACGTCCGACCCCGAAGGACCGCAGCCCGAAGTAGCAGCGGGTGTCCTTCCGCAACTCGCAGTGCACTCGATGTGTCGGCTCTGGTCATCTCGTGGCGTCGTTGGTGGGCATCGATCGGCTCGCCTACGAGGTGCTCCAAGAAGGCCGTCACCGTACCGCTCGCCCCGCTCAGTGCTGTCTCGAGACCCGAGGAAGTGCTCACACCCACCATTGAATCGCAACCGGCGGGCTGTCGGGCGAGGCGGTGATAGCCCCGATCCCCCGGTCACTTCTCGTCGTCGGCCTCCAAGACCGTGACGCCCTCCTCGACGGCGTGCAGCTCGCCGTCACCACCCACAACCGAGAGAGTTTCGTCGATGACAACGTCGCCACTCATCGTCACCACTGCGATCGTCTCGTCGGTGGCGACGATCTTGCCGTCGCCGTCCACCGCGGCGACCATGTCGTCAACCACGATGTTGCCTTCTTCGTCGACACCCTCGGTCTCGACCTCCACCAGCTCCAGCGCGTCCTCGCCGGCGGGTGTGTCGTTGGTATCTCTCATCATCGGCCTCCCAGTCAAAGGGCCGGATCGGCCCGATCCCAGATCATGACATGCCGCCCATGAAGGTTTCTCCTCGGGTCGCCAGCGGGGATGGCGGAACAGCCCGTCCCCTGCGCGGTGGCCCAGGCGCAGGATCGGTTCACCCGGAGTCGCTACGTGGATGGATTCGGCGGAGGGACGGCTGCCGTCGGTGGATCACCGGGCAACCCGGCCGCTCCTCCTCCGTCGCCGAGGACATGGAGTCCCGGGGGCACGAGATTGCGGTGAGTCCAAAGGATGAGCCCGGCCACCACCCCGAGGTACACAGCGTCGATGAGATAGCGAATCGCCGGCACACGACCGCCGAAGGAGCCGAACACGCCGGGTCCTGCGATGGCGAACACCAGATAGGCAGAGAGAACGGTGACGACGAGCAGTACCAGGACTGCCAGAAAGGCGACAGCCGACACGTAGGTCTGCCCGACTCGTCGAGAAGGACTCATCGATTCCGTTCCGACCAGGACCAGACCACGACGAAGATGGGTGATCAGGAGAACCATGCTCACCAGCGTGATCAGTCCACCGAGCACCACCAGGCGAGCGATGGAGTTGCCGATGGGACTGGAATGGCTTCCGATGAGCCGCACCAATGCCGACACGACAACGCTGGATCCGATGATCGAGGTGAGGAGGGTTACGAAGGAGACGGCGAAGAAGTAGACCGACTGCGGCCGCCGCCCGCTTGGATCAGGATCGGCTCGATTGGCAACGACGACAATAACGAGGACGCCGACCACCGCCATCACAACGACGAGGGCAAAGGCCTCCGCGAACACTCCGACGAGTGGGACCAGTCCCGGGCCCCCGGTCGGGGCCACCGTGATGCCTGAACTCCCGCCCGGGCCGAAGCTGCCTCCGGAACCGCCCTGGATGTTGGTGATGGAAGGGCCACCCGTCACCATGGGGACCGTGGACGAGACCGCACTCAAGATGCCATTCATTGGATATCAACTCCCGCGCCAAGTTTCCGTGGCCGCGACACTAGCCCCTCGCCTCTGCGAACCCGCTCATTCGTCTTGAGGACTTCCGGTCATCGCCTTCGCGGTAGGTCTCGATGGGCCACGCAGTCGTTGCGCCCGTGCGGGACCAGCGAGGGCTCATGCCGGCCGTGTGGCACCCACCATTCCGGACCAGGCGGCATCGTCGAAACGAACCAGCGTCCCGGTGTGAGGTGCATCGGCACCGGGTTGGGAAAGTGCCCCACGTTCGTCGTCCAGGGCGCTGCTCCAGATACCCTCGATGCGGAGCCTGGGGACGGCCTTGACCATGCGACAGGAAGGACACGGAGCACCACCTTTGCCGCCCTTCACCTTCCCACTCCCTCCACACGTCTCGCACGGTTCCCAGCCAAGAACCTGGACTTTTAGCTCCAGGGCCTCGATGACCACCCGCTGTTCCTCGGGCGAGAGCGAGTCGAGCCGCTTGGATGCCCGTTGCGCCATCTCCTGTAGTTGCGAGAGCCGTCCCTTGGCCGCTGTCGTTTCCTCGGTGAAGGCCCGTGCCCTCTCGGCTCTGCGCCGCCACGCAGTCAACTCCCGGTCAATCTCGGCCACTGCTACTTGGAGCAGGTCAGGGGCCACCCCTGCTTTGAGGTAATCGGTAGCGGTTGTGGTCCGGGCATGTTCCAGCTCTGCAATCTTGCGATTAATTGCTGTCAGGTCATCGGGGACGGCACCGGCTTGGTCAATGCGCTGATCGAGGTAGGCATCGGCCAGGGACAGCAAGTGGTCCGGGTCGCTCAGCAGCCGCTTCACCTCGGACCACACCAGCCCGTCTATCCAGTCGCCCGGCACGGTCTTGCAGTCGCAACGTGTTCCGCTGGTATTCCATTCTGTATTGGGACACACGTACCGGTAAGTGCCCCGATCCTTGCGTGCCCTCCCCCGGAAGTTCCGTCCGCACGGGGACACCAGCACCCCACGGGACACCAGGAAGAACCCAATGCGCTCACTCCGTGTGGTGGCATTGCCCATGAGAATCTCTCGCAAGGCGGCGTGTTCCTCCGGCGTCACGATTTTAGGAATGTCGACGGTGAACTCGCCCTCGCTCCGTGACCGGCCCCACCCGTAAGGCCTGCCGTACGACCACCTGCCCGACAGTTGCGCATCGACCAAAACCCGGCGCAGCAGGTGGTACGACCACTCGGCGGCTCTGCGGGGTCGGAAACCAAGTTCGTTCAGCAGTTCGGCGGTCTTCCACGTACTGCGCCCTCCCAGAATCTCGGACACCGCCAACCTCAACATCTCTGACTCCCGGTCATCGAGCGCAAGCCGGGTGTGGCCCGACCCGTCGGCGTTCTTGTCCAATCTGAATCCGTAAGGAGCTGGACCGCCCGCCCAGAAGCCCTGTTTTGCCACGTCGATGAGTCCCCGCATCGTTCGTTCCCTGATTTTACGGCGCTCTTCGGCTGCGAATGTTCCCCGGATGTCCTTCTCAAACTCGCTCATCGTGCCGGACAGCGGGTGAAGCTCGGCCCCGGCTTGCTCCAGGTCGTGACGAGCGTTGAGTTGGTTGCGCAGGTCACGGCTAAATCGGTCCATGTCGGCAACGACGACCACATCGACGCCACCCGCCCTGCATGCGTTCATCATCGCCATGAATGCTGGCCTGTGCAGTTCCTCGCTGGCCCCGGAAACGCCCTCGTCGGTGTAACCCTCGACAAGTTCCAGCTTGTTCTCTTTGATGTAGGCCAGGCAGCGTTTCTTTTGCCCGGCCAACGAGGTCCCGTGTTCGGCTTGCTCCCCGGTCGAGACTCGGGTGTAGTACACCGCTCGGGTCTTGGCGCTCATCGCTCGAAGGTCCTCTCCGTGGCCTCGGCGGCTGCGCTCCAGGCCGCTGCATCTTCCCTGGCCGCTCGGGCAGGCACAGCTGGCGAGCCTGTGGCATTTTCCGCCCAGCGTGTGGCTCGGGCAGCTGCCTCCCATGCCGGGGCCTCAGATTCGAAATCGTTGTCGGTGATCAAAGGGGTCCTCGATAGTTCGTATCGTCTATATCCCCAGGTCAGGGGCATAATCGGCCCGTTAAGTTTACTATCCGGTGAGATTGCCAGTGGAACGTCCTGGCTCATGGCGGACCCGGGATAACCCATGCAAGAGGGCGCCGGAGGAATACCCCAAAGAGCACGAAGGGGTCCCAGGGATTGTGTTCGCTGGTGGTTCGCGCCGCTCGGGGTCTCACCTCGCGCCCCGATTTGGCTCCGGAGGCCCCTCGGATTGCACGGGAGTCGCTCTCCGGGTCGCCGGGGCGGTTGGGACCGTGCGGTCATCGGACCCAAAGGAAGACACCCGGACCACACCCCCCGACGCACCGTCAACGTCGGTCACGTCGACGGGGTGTTGGGACACCGTGGGTTCCGTATGGGTCGGATCAGTCGTCACGGGCCACCGCCTCCGCACGCCGCAGGGCTTCCCGTGCCAGTCGTTGCCGCTCTGCCTGGCGGCTGCGCAGGGCGGCGGACTTCTCCGGGTTGTCGGCGTGCCACTTCCTGTTCAGCAGGAGCGACCGCTCCTTGTTCGCCTGGTAGTGCGCCTTCCGGTAGCACGCCTTGCACAGACCACGGGCCTGGTGTTTGCCGGTGCAGCCGGGCGCGAGACAGCCACGCTGGACGGGCGTCGGCAACCTCGGCGGGAGGCCATCGGTCGTCGGTGGTGGGAGCTTCGGTTGTTTGGTCACGGTGCCTCCTTGCGCACGTGTGCGCAGCGGTCCAGCCTCGGGAGAGGAGTCCGACCGCAACGCCTCGAAGCGCTGGCTTTCGGGTTGTGGGTGTACGGGTTACGGGGGGTGCTAGCTCGGAGCGTCACGGCGCTAGCTGTGCCGCCGCCAGGAGACATAGGCAGGAGACCTAGGAGACTGGGGAGATACCCCCTCGCCGTCCCGCTCCAAGTAGGGGGAGGGGGGTGGGTACCCTCCCCCCCTCCCAAGACCGGAGCACCAAAGAGAGGAGAGAGAGGTCTCCTAGGTCTCCTTATCGTTGCTCCGTCCCATGTCAGTCGGGGTGCAGGGGCAGGAGACTGCGCCTCGGGAGGTCTCCTGGAGGTCTCCTGCCCGGCCGGGTAGAGCTCCTGCGGGTCGCCCGCCCCGGAGGAGACCCAGGAGACTGCGTCCGCCGTCAGGTGCCGCCCACCGAGGGGGGAGGGTGTGCAGCCCCGCTCCGAAGGTCTCCTCAGTCTCCTGGAGGTCTTCTTCTGCAGGTGCCCACTCACAGCGCTAGCTCCCCGGTGCCGCCGCTGTTCTCCAGGTACCACTTGAAGGTGCCCGAGTGCTTCTTGTCGGTCCGCCGCACTCGGACCTCGGCACCGTCCTCCAGAGGGAAGATCCGACCGTTGATCTTGCCGAGGTGGGTGCCGAACTTCTGCGCCCGCTGGTTGCCGAAGTCGGGGCCGAAGTCGAACGGGAAGTCGGGGTCTGAACCCAGAGAACCGAACAGTTCGCTGGCTCGCTTGCGCTGCTCCTGGAATTTCGCCCACCAGTTCTCGACCAACCACAGATTGGCGTCACGTTCCGGGTCGGCGTGCTCGAACAGCTCGTCGGAGTTACCCAGGAAACCCGGCACACCGAGCACGTCAAGGACACCGCCCATGACGGCGGACCAGTCCTCGTAGCTGCCACGGCTCGCCCGCCCCCGTGGCCTTCCTCGGCTCAGCCACGCACGGCCTGCACAGAGCACGGCCCAGACAAGCTCGCCACGGTGCTCCTTGACCCACTTCGGCAGGTCCGGGTGCCGCCAGTTGGCACGGGTCCACGGCTCGGCCACCCCGGCGTCGAGGTGAATGAGGGCCGTGCGGCGCACCAGCTCGTCCGACAGCGTCAGGTTGTTGCCGGAAGCCGCCCAGACGGTGCGGACCGGCCAACCGCCCATATCGGACCCGCCGAGGATGCGGTCACCCCACATGAGCGAGGTCAACGCCCCGGCCAGGTGCGGCGACTCAAGGTGTCCGGTGAGGTTGTCGAATGGGATGGCGACCGGTCCCTCCCGGAAGATCGCTGTCAGACGCTTGCGCATCTCGTCGTCGTTGTTGCACCCGGTGATGAACGACGGCGGCTGGCCGAGGATCGGGTACAGCAGGACGTGGACGAGCAGCGAGGCCCCAGTCCCTGGCGTCGGCTTGCGCAGGAGGTGCAGCGGCGTCGGGCCGTCGATGAGGTCCCGCATAAAGGGCAACAGCAGCAGTGCAATGGCGTGAGCCCTGCTGGCCTCGTCCTTGAACGGAAAATCCCAGAGCAGCTCGTTGATGAGGTCGAGAGCTTGGGCGAGGTCAATGTCGGACGGGTTCTCAGGAGGGAGGTCGACCTCGAACCCGTCGTCCGGCACGTACAGGGTGCGGGAATCGGGGTGGTAGCCCGGCTCGGTCTGTACTTCGCCCGACCGCCCAAACACAGGCGCAGACACCAGGCGCACCAGGACGGGGAGTGGAAAGTCTGGTGCTGCCAGCACCCGCCTGACCACCTGAACCGGAACGTTCTTCTTCACCTCGTCGCCGTCCGCATTCAGGGCGACCCATGTAGCTGCTCGGTCCAGCTCGTGAGTCAGCCGGTCTTGGGTGAGCTGGCGTAGCCGAGGCTTCTCGTTGTCGTCGGTCTCCAGGCGTACCGGGTTGCCACCTGAACGGAATAGGTGCGGCGGTCGGTTGTAGTCCTCCAGTGCCTCCCAAGCCTGCTCGGCCTGGACCCAGGCCAACTCAGCGGCGTCGATGCGAGGCTTGCCGTCGTCGGGGAGTCGCCCGCCTCCTCGCCCCTGGTCCTTCTTCCAGATCGACCCGATGGTCTTCTGGAACTCTTGGATTGGGTAGTCCGCCTTATCGAGGATGGCCGGCCACACCACGCCGAGACACGCTTCCTGGTAGGCGTTGAACCCGTCGTCCCGGTGCTTGCGGGCGAGGTGCCCTGCGGCCTTCGTCACCCAATGGTCACGCTCGCCGGGGCGGGGAGGCCGGGCGAGCAGCTCCTCGAAGGTCGGCTTCGACTCCTGGCCATCCGCTTCACCGCGGGCCAGGGCCTCGAACCACTTCGGGACCACCGGCTCCTCACCCACGCCCCACTCGTAGCGGACGCCGGATGGGTGAAGACTCGGAGCGACCACGACGTAGCCGCCGTCTGCTCGCACGTCGACACCGGGAGCGACGAGGCCGGAGCTGTTCTTCACCTTAACTCCGTTCTGTCGGAACCGGAGGTGAACGCCACGTCCCTGCGGGTGCTCGCCGGTCAGGTTGCGGGGAACGTGTTCGAGTTCAGGGTGTTCGGTCAGAAGCCGGTTGAACGACTCCAGGCCCCCGCTCTTGGGGTCGAAGTCGGCCACCACCCACCCCGCTGTCGGCCAGCCGATGTTGGCGTCCGGCCACTGCCCCCACCACTCCCGGATCTGGACCACGTTGGTCGTGGCGTCGTGGAAGCCGTTGTGAGTCCGTGGGTGCTTGCCGGGACTGGAGCAGTTCGGCTTCCCGCAACTGCACCGTCCGTCCTTGGGTGTGTGGAGGGGGAACACGGGCAGGCCGAGTGCGGCGTAGGCGAGTGCGGCGTCGAGCATCGAAGGTGAGTGACTGATCATCGGTACACCTCCGCACAGTCGACGCAGATGAGGGCGAAGATGGTCACGAACGACCAGGGGACGACCGCCAGGCCGAGGCGCTTAGGTGACGGGCGGTTGCAGATCGTGCAGACGCTCAACGGGTGCGACCGAGGCGGCGGGTTGTTCGCCGAGCAGGGTGTGCACTCCAGCCGGGAGTTCCAGAGCGACGCCATGACGGCGGTCGGGCTGTCGGGTACGTGGGGACACGCCTCCATGGACCGACTGCGGAGCGCCTCGACCACAAGGCCGACCAGCTTCGGGTTGTGGTACGGCGTCTGCCCACGCTGGCCCGCCGAGTACAGGAACCGCTCGAAGGTCTGCCGTGCGGCGGCGTCGAGCTGGTCACCGAAGGCGACGGAGTCCGTCCCCGCTGTTTCGGTCACGACGCCACCTGCTGGTCGGCAGGGTCGTCCTCGAACAGGACACGCAGGAGCGCTGCCTTGCGGGCGGGGATGGGGTCGCCCGGTGTCCAGTGGACTTCGGGTTCCGGCATCGGCTCTGTTGGCCGTTGGTCAGGCATCGTCTGCTCCTTGGTAGGAGCACGTGCCTGGCGGGTAGGGACCTCTCAACCCTTCCGGGTTAGAGAGCCGAAGCTCCCTTAGTCCTTGTCAACGACTCTGACGCCATCCGCTCGGATTTGCCTCACCTTGATCCGGGTGAGAACCGAGCGACCGTGCTATGTGTGCGGTACGAGTACCAGTGTAGCAGTGCGATTTATTGGGCTGCTGGCCCTCGTGCAGCTCGTCAAACTGCACACCCCTCTGCGACGGGCACAGCGTTAGGTCAGGCGTCGTCTCCGTCGGCCTGGCTTGAAGCGGCTCGTCGCTTCTCCTTCAGTGCGGTGTTGCGGCAGTTGCGGCACTGGTGCGTCAGGCCGTCCGGTCGGTTCCTTTCTTTGCCGAACGCCTCGACAGGCAGCTCCTCCTGACAGGCACGGCACACCTTGAAACCTGGTGGGGGAGGTGGCTTCTCGACCAACTCCTTCGCCTTGGCCTTCTTGCGCAGGTACGCCTCGAACTCCTGCGGAGTCTTCGTTCCCTTGCTCCGATTGCACGACTTGCACGCCGGGACGATGTTCGAGGCGTGGTCCGCACCACCTCGATCGATCGGGATGGCGTGGTCCCTCTCAAGGCCGTATGACTTCTCGCCGCAGTAGAAGCACCTGTAGTCGTGGTGCTCCTGCATGAGTCTCCACGCCGGGACGGAAAGGCCTTTGGGTTGCATGCCACGCTGCGTCCTGCTCGCTGACGGCGGAGGGTCTTTGAACTTCCGAGTGAAGTAGTCGTCGTCGTACGGCAGCTCGCCGATTTGCAACTTGCGCAGGCGAGTGAACCCGCACTTGTCGGCGGCGTACCGCGTCGAGTGTCGGGTGAAGCACTGGATCGCCTGGCCGTCGTCTCGACGCAAGGTGTCGAAGAAGCACGATTGCTTCTTAGGCCACCTCTGGCCTCGGGGAATCTTCTTCGTGGTCGTCTGACCGGGCTTGAAGCCGTATGGACCCCAGTAGTCGTAGGTGTCCTTGACGACCTTCACGTTGACGGTGCACCCGTGTGTCCAGGTGTTGGGGACTTCGCCACAGACGGCGCAGGGCGACGAGTGAGGCTCCTCGTTGACGGGCCGGACGAAGACCTGGTCCGGGACGTGCGACCTGCGTGTCGCAGTCTTTCGCTTCTGCCTGGTCCCGCCTCCGAATACCGCCCAGAGGAACCAGCATGGAATAGCGATGATGGCGAGGGCGAAGCAGAAGCCAAGAACTCCCTTCACGCCCGAAAGTAACGAGACCGCCACAGTGCTCGTAAGGTTCACCCAGTCTTCCGCCACGGTATGAACCTAGTTTCAGTCCTCGGTCGGGGTGAGCCTTCCGGCCGCTTCCAACTGAGCGACGACAGTCTCCCTGTCGTCGTAGAAGTCCCTGAGAATCCACACGACGTACTGCCGTGCCTCTCCATACTCGGCGGCGTCGACGGGCCTCCATTCATCATGAACTATGTCATTGCCCAGAGTCCGCACGTTTTGGTGGGCCTTGGTCTGC
Organism: Acidimicrobiales bacterium; assembly: GCA_017883105.1. GTDB lineage: Bacteria > Actinomycetota > Acidimicrobiia > Acidimicrobiales > RAAP-2 > Bog-756. The sequence continues at coordinate 1,452 of JADGOF010000027.1, read as the reverse complement.
CTCGCCTTGGTGATGACTCCGTCCTCAGCAGCCTGGTCGATCTTGTCGTACAGCCTTCCCTTCGTGTACCCGTTGGCGCTGAGCGTCTTCTCTAAGGCTGATCGAAGCGTTGCACTTGCCGCCCGGTAGGCGGCAGCGCCAGCGGCTCGCTCAGCTTCCCTGACCTCGTTCTCCAGGGCGGTCGGAACGCCAACAGGCAGCTCGGAAAAGTCGGGGGACTTTGGGTAGAAGTCGTGGAGTCGCCAGGACATCGAGTCAACCCGATTCATAACTACGAGGCCACCCCGACCGCAGCCCAGGCACTCTGCAAGGTCGTAGCTCACCTGGGTAGACCCGTTGGTCCACTCCTCCGTATGGAGGATGGTGGCGCCGCTCTTGGGTACGAATCGACTCCTCGCCCCACCGCAATTGGGACACCGTGCCGTAACGGACCCGTCGTGCCACACGGGCGGTTCATGGTCGTTCATGGAGTCCTCGCATCGATCGAATTGACTGATGCAGAGCGTAGCGAGGTGCTGTAACAGCGACGCAGACTCCCGTTCAGTGACCTAGATTGCGGCCATGGACACGCACCCGTGCCACTGCGCCTCACTACCCGAGTCGTGGCCGAAGTGTGGTCTTGAAACCAAGTCGACGTGGTCCACGGATGGTTGTGACGCAACCACGTTCGAAGCCGCGAGGGAGCATCTCGGCTTTGCGAACCGGATGGAGTTCATCGACTGGGCCGCTCAGCGACCGCCCGGTCGGCCCGACTGAGCCGCAGCATTACAACGGCCCTGCGAATTCCTTCCATGCGTGAGCGAGAGCAGCTTGGTGCGACCGATGGGGGAGTCCCGGCACTTGACAACGCAGTCTCCTACCCTCATGGCACATGCAATGGAGGCAGCTATGCACTGGTGGGACAACGACCCAGTCGAGAACGTCTACATGGAAATCACTGGACGATCGGACCTCGGCGACGACCTATTGGCACCGCTTGCGGCACGAGGTGGTGGCGAGACGCCCGGGTACGCCTTGGTCAGCCTCGTTCGGCGTGGGGACATAGTCGCCCACTACAGCAGCACCGCAGAGGCGATCGTCGGTGTGAGCAGAGCAATTGGAGGTCCGGAACCGGCTCAGATTTTCTGGGCGGCGAGAGGGTCTTCAGCCCGGCAAGCTCGGGAAGAGCCTCGCATGCTTCCCGGCATCCAGGTCCCGCTCGATTCGTTCACGAAGCTTCGATCGAACATCAGCCTCAGTGAGATCAGGCATGTTGGATCGGATCTCTTGGAGATCCGCAAAGCGATCCAGGATGAATACGGCGGCTCGGTCTACTTCCCGTGGGTCCCGTACGGTGATGGGCCGATTCGAACTGACGCCACCGAAGAACGTGAACGCCTCGACATGACATGCCGTCCACGCGCGTTGGTCCATGGTCAGCACCGGTCGCACGAACATGTAGCGACTGCACGC
>JADGOF010000354.1 GCA_017883105.1 Acidimicrobiales bacterium | reverse complement strand
GGGTGGGCGGCGTCGACTGGTCGACTTCAAGTACGAATCCGGGCCTGGGGCTCATCGGATGCTTCCTTTCCGGTTGCGAAGATCGAAGACCACCTTCACCGCTCCCCGTTGGCCGGCGGCCCCGGCGTGGGCAATGGCCTCTTCGTAGCGTTCGAGGGGGTAGGCGGCCGACACCAACGAACCGAGCCCGGCCGAGGCCACCACGTCGATGGCCAGTTCGAAAGTGCGGCGAGGGTCGGCCGCGGCATCGGGTACCTCGGAGCCGTAGGCATAGGCACCGACCAACTTCAGCTCGCGGTGCCAGAGGGGAGCGAGGTCGACCGATACCTTGCCCGGCATGCCCACCAGCACCACTCGGCCGCGGGGACGGACCATGGCCAACGACTGGGTGAGGGACTCCGAGGTACCCACGCAGTCGAAGACGACATCGGCTCCATCGGTCAGACGACTGGCAAGAACCAGCGATCCGGCTTGTCGACGGACGGCACGGGCCAGCTGCCCGGGAGCCACCACCATGTCGGCGCCAAGGGACTCGGCCGTCTTCCTCTGGTGGGCGTGCTTGGCCCCCACCATCACCGTGCAGGAGGAAGTGGGTCGGATCACGTGGTGGAGCGCAGCCACTGTGGCCAGGCCCAAGGTTCCCGCACCGATGACGGCCACGACGTCACCGGCCTCGACGCCGGCGGACAGCGCCGCGTGGACGGCGCAGGCGGTGGGCTCGACGATGACCGCGTCCTCGTCGGTGAACGCCTCGGGGACGGCATGCAGCTGGGAGGCATGGGCCACCAGCCCCGCCGTCGACCACCCACCGCCGGTGTCGGCGCAGAATCCGGTCTGGAGGCCCGGTGCCAGTGCTCCGAAGGCGACGTTGCCGCACAGGCCGGTCTGCCCTCCGGCACACTGGGGGCACGGCGGTTGGATGTGGCGGGGGGCGCAGCCCAGGACCGGCTCGATGATCGCCCGGGTGCCCGGCTCCAGCGGTGAGCCCGCATGGTCGACCCCACCCTCGTCGAGGACGCCCACCACCTCGTGCCCGGGGACGAACGGGAAGCTGACGATGTCCTCGAAGTAGCGAGAGCTGCGTCCATCGATGGTTGCCAGGTCGGAGCCGCAGATCCCCGACAGCCGCGGACGGAGGGGGAACCAGTCCGCACCCGGCAGTTCGGGTGGCACGGTGTCTAGTAGCTGGAGGGGGCCGATGCCCGCTCCCCGTCCCGACCCGAAGAGGGACGCCACCCGTGAGGCGGCGAAACGCGGGAGGTTCCGCTCGAAGACGAGTGCCTTCACTGGTCGCGCTCCGATGCCACCCGACGTGCGGCACCCGCCAGGGCGGCCGCGCTGGTGCGCCCCCGCTGCAGTGAACCGCGCCGGTCCAGGGGCCCGAGGGGAAGGAGGGGTTGGGATCCGCCTTCGGCCTTCTCCCAGTGCTCGACGTGCCAACCACGCCGCCGGGCAATGGCTGCCAGCTTGGCCTCGGGATTCACCGCCACCGGGAAGCCCACCGCCTCCAGCATGGGCAGATCGCTGGCCGAATCGGCATAGGCCATCGACTCCTCCAGTTTGAGACCTTCGGACTCGGCGTAATCGGCCAACACCAGGGCACGGGCCTCACCGATGGGGGGGAGTTCCTCCAGTCGCCCGGTGAATATGCCGTCCTTCTCGCCGAGACGGGCACAGACGATGTCGTCGAACAGGGGTCGCAACGGCTCGATCACGAAGTCGAGGGCCCCGGTGATCAGGATGGTCCGATGGCCGAGGGAGCGGTGGTGACGGACCCGGGAGATACCGGCCGGAAACGACTTGGCCAACAGGAGATGGTGGAAGAGTTCCCAGCCGTCGTCCCGGAGCCGGGTTACCGGAGCCCCCTCGTAGCGGCGGTAGAAGGACCGAAGGAAGTCGCCACGGTCACGTCGGTCGAGGGCGAGCAGCGCCGGGGCTTCCCGCATCAGGTCGGCCACGAAAGCCGCCCGCTCGCCGGCGGGCAGATGGCGGGAGGCGAGCCAGGCATAGGAGTCGACCACGTTGGAGGCGATCAGGGTGTTCTCGAGGTCGAACGCGGCCAGGTGACGGTCGGGGGAGAGGATGTTCTTGCGAGCCCGCTCGGCCCGACTGGGTTGCTTCGACCTCCCCGGTGTGGTGCGCACCCGGGCGTGTTCGATGATCGAGGGTAGGTGGATGTCGCGGACGTAGGACTCCCAGTCCACCGCGGCGGGATCGAGGCAGAACACCTCGCGGTCGTCGGCATCCATCCGGTCCCACAACTCGAGCAGGCGGTCGACGCGGTAGAGAGCTTCGGTCTCGGTATAGGCGCCGTAGAGCTCGACATACCCGAGGGCCCGGTCGGCCAGGAGGTGTTGCTCTTCGAGTGCGGCCATCCATTCCGCCTGGCGGCCGCGGATGGGAAGGGAGCCGACCACCTTCTCGGCCAGGTCCATGGCCCGGCTGGCCCGGGTGAGCTGGCGCTGGACCCGGCCCCGACCGGGGAACGACCATGCCGGCACCACAATCGGCTGACCGTCGGCGTCGTAGAGCGGATGTTCGGTAAACCAGCCTTGGACCAGTTCAACCAGGCGCCCGTAGCGGAAGGGATTCCGAACGCCGGAGGCGACGTGGTAAACGCTCGGGCCCCGGTACTCCTCGGCGGGGGTAGCCAAGCTGTCGCCGGCGACGGCGATGATGGCGGCGACGACGAGATCGACCGGGATCACATCGGTGACCCCTTCCGGTACGCCCGGAAACTCGCGTAGAAGGCCTCGGGCGTAGGACACGATGATCGGCTCGGCCATCCGGAAACCGCGGATCCACCCCGGTCGGGGCTCGGCCAAGGCCGATTCGATGATGGACGGCCGGACGATGGTGATGGGCACGGTGTCTCCGAATTGGGAAACCAGGGCCCGCTCACCGAGGGCCTTCGTATAGGGATAGGCGTCGGGCCAGCCGAGGGACTGGGCCCTCGACTTGCCCACCTCCACCATCTGCTTCTTGACCCAGTCCTCGCGGAGCCGTTCGGCCCGTTCGGCCAACAGGTGCAGCCCGGCGCCACCCAGTTCGCCCCGCGCTTCCTTGTTGAACGCGGCCAGGCGTTCGGGACTCCGGGACTCCGCTTCGGAGTCGCCGCGCTGGCGCCGGGCCGCATGCACCTCGGTCCGCCAGTCAACCTCCACGGTGAAGCGGTTTCCCTCCAGCAGCTCCTCCCTGGCCTCGCCCTGGTGGGTGCCGGCCACGTAGGCGGTGGATACCGGGATGAAGTGGACCGGGCCGCGCCGTCCCTGCTGGTCGGCGAGTTGGTTGGCGGCCACGATGGCCGCAGCCACCCGGGAGGGTCCGAGAAGATTGACTTCGACGGCGGCATCGAGAGGGGAGTCGAAGCTCACCGAGGCGGCCGCATGGATCACGATGTCGCACTCCGACAGCTCTTGGAGGCCGGAGTCGTCGAGACCGAGGCCGTCGGTGGCGA
>JADGOF010000026.1 GCA_017883105.1 Acidimicrobiales bacterium | reverse complement strand
CGCAGCCACATCGGGGACGCTGTCGAGGTTCTGGACCCGGAAGGCGATCTCCACCAGCACCTCGGGGAGCTCGTCCGGCTCCTCGCCGATGGCCCAGCTCCGGTAGGCGGTCTGGCTCCAGGTGGGCCAGTCGAGACTGGTGTCGACCCGGATCCGGGCCGGGCGCTCCTCTCCGGGGAGGCTGTAGGAGGTCTCGAAGCTGACGTCGCCCAAGAACACGTCCACCTGAAACCGCTCCTCCACAGCCTGGCGCTGCAGAAGTGCGTCTTCGAATGCACGGCGGTGCGACGAGACGAGTTGGGTGAAGACGTGGTCCAGCATGGCGGGGCAGAGGCTACCGTTCTTCCATGCCCGCCTCCTCCGTTTCGGCCAAGCGGTCACCGTGGGTGGAGCGTCGGGTCATTGCCTACGCCCACCAGGGAGGGGCGTGGGAGAACCCGTCGTCCACCCTCCACGCCATCGCCGCCGCCCTCGAGGCCGGAGCCACCGGCATCGAGCTGGACGTCCACGCCACTGCCGAGGGGCACCTGGTGGTGTGCCACGACGCCACCGTCGACCGGACCACCGACAGCACCGGACAGATCGCCGATCAGACCTTCGACGAGCTCCGTCGGTTAGACAACTCCTACTGGTGGGCCCCGGGGGCCGACGTCTCGCCCGGCCTCGAACCTCATCAGTATCCGCACCGGGGGCGGGCCCCCGGAGACCGACGGTTCGGGTTCGCCCTGTTGGAGGAGGTGCTCGAGGAGTTCCCCGGGGTGGTGCTCAACCTCGACATCAAGCAGACCGGTCCGGTGGTCGAACCGTACGAAGAGAAGCTGGCCCGCATGCTCCGGCGTTGCGGGAGGGTCGACGATGTGATCGTGGCCTCCTTCATCGACTCCGCCACCGAGGCGTTCTCCGCCTTTGCCCCGGAGGTACCGACCTCGGCTGGCACCCTGGCCACCGCGGCGTTCTACCGCTCAGTGCGGGCCGGCGAGGACCCAGAGCCCATGCGTCACGTGGCCCTCCAGGTGCCGGTCAGCTACGGCGACCTCACGCTGGTCGACGAGCAATTCGTCGAGGTTGCCCACCGTGAGGGTCTGGCCGTCCACGTATGGACTATCGAGGAGGAGTCGGAGATGGAGCATCTGTGCGGCCTCGGCGTGGACGGGATCATCACCGACCGGCCCACCGCGTTGGTCGGGGTGCTCAACCGCCTCGGTGTTGCATGGCGCTCGCAGGGTTGAACCTCTTGACCACCGAGAGGTGCGCCAGCCCGAATACGGCGCGCGCCAAGGCCTCCCGGACAGCAGGGTTACTGCGGACGGAGTCGGGGCGGTCGAAGTGCGGAGTGAGGTGCCGGCGGTGGGGCTGACAGCTCGGAGGACGGTGGGCCCGGAGGGCTCAGCCTCGCCCGCAGTTCGGCTTCTTGCCGTGGTTGGCCTTCTTCTTGGCCCGGAGCTTGCGCTTGTTGGTTCGTTTCGACACAGTTCGGAAAGGCTACTCGCTCCGACTCCCCACCGGAAAACGGGGGGTCGACGGTGACCTGGCTGCTACGCGACGGCGATGTGCTGGCCACCGCGGAGGTGGCTACGGGACTGGCCGGGCGCACCAAGGGCCTGCTCGGACGGACCAGCTATGAAGGGGCGATGGTGCTGCCCCGGACCCGGTCGGTGCACACTGTGGGCATGCGATTCCCGATCGACGTGGCCTTCTGTGACAAGGAGATGGTGGTGGTCGGGGTGGCCACCCTGCGTCCCTGGCGCATGAGCGTGCCCCGCCGAAGAGGCCGTTCAGTGGTCGAGGCCCAGGCCGGAGCGTTCGACCGGTGGGGCCTGCGGGTCGGCGACAAGCTGGAGCTGCGGGGATGAGCTCTTCGCAGACTGGGCCGGTCGGCTCGGCGTCGGAGGACGAGGTCGACCCTGACGTGCTCGAGGAGTTGGAGATGTGGTCAGGCGCTGACGAGTCAGGCGAGCCACCGCCCGAGCACGACGGGATTGCCGACGGAGACGATGCTGGTAACGGAGTCCCGGGCATGGAAGAAGCCGACGACGGGCCTCCGGTGTCCCGCGCCGGTGGAGCAGTGGTGCTGGTCGGCACTCCGATCGGCAATCTGGGTGACCTGTCACCCCGGGCCGTGGAGGCGCTGGCCGATGCCGACGTCATCTACTGCGAGGACACCCGCCACTCGCGCAAGTTGCTGACCCACGCCGGCATCACCGGCGTGTCCCTTCGGTCACTGCACGAGCACAACGAGGAGGACCGGATCGCCGGAATCCTCCGATCGGTAGAGGAGGGGCGCATGGTTGCCGTGGTCAGCGACGCAGGGATGCCGGGCGTCTCCGATCCGGGCGGCCGGGTGGTGGCCGCGGCCGCGGAGGCCGGCCTCACCGTCACCGTGGTGCCCGGTCCCTCGGCCGTCCTGGCCGCACTGGTGGCCAGCGGCTTGGCCACCGACCGGTTCTGTTTTGAGGGCTTCCTCCCCCGGTCGGGCCGTGATCGGAAGGTACGGATGGCCTCGGTTGCCGCCGAGCCCCGGACGACGGTGCTCTTCGAGGCACCCGGACGGGTGGCCGCCACGGTGCGCGATCTGGCCGATGCGTGCGGCGCCGATCGCCGGGTGGCGGTGGCCCGCGAGCTCACCAAGCTGCACGAGGAGATCTGGAGAGGGACGCTTGCCGACGCGGCGGAGTGGGCCGACCTCCGTCCTGTCCGGGGGGAGGTGGTGCTGGTGGTGGCCGGTGCCCCCGACGTCGTCGGGCCGGAGGTGGACGACGACTCCCTGTCGGCCGCGTTGACCGAACGGCTGGCCGCGGGCGAGCGGACCCGGAGGGTGGTCGACGACGTGGCGGCGGCGTTCGGGGTGCCGCGCCGTCGCGTCTACGAACTGGCGCTCGCCCTGCGGGCCGCCGATGGGCCGCCGGTCAACGGTGGGCTCGGAGGGAACCAGGCCCCGTAACGCCCCGCCGCCTGCGTGACGGGCCATTGGAACGGTATCGAGAGTCGGAATGACGGCGTGGTGCCGGAGGTTGCACCCACCAAGGTGTTCAAGGGAGGAAACGAGATGTTCGGACGAAGCCAGGTAGACAGCACGCAGGCCCCGGAGATCGCCCCGAATGACATCCCCGATGGGCTGGACCGGGCGGCGTTCGCGGCGGGGTGCTTCTGGGGGGTGGAGGAGTTCTTCCGGGCCATTCCGGGGGTGACCGATGCGATCACGGGATATGAAGGCGGCCAGGCGGACCATCCGACCTATGAGCAGGTGTGCTCGGGTTCCACCGGCCACGCCGAAGCCGTGCTGGTGACGTTCGACCCGAGCCGGGTGCCGCTCGAGAGGTTGTTGGAGGAGTTCTGGCGCCATCACGATCCGACCGCCCCCAATAGGCAGGGCCCCGACCGTGGCACCCAGTACCGCTCGGCCGTCTTCACCCACAACGAGGCGCAGGAGAAGGCCGCCCGTGCCTCCCTCGATGAGTACCAGGCCCGTTTTGCGCGCCCAATCGTGACCGAGGTGGCGCCGGCCACCATCTTCTGGCCGGCCGAGGAGTACCACCAGCGCTTCACCGAAAAGACAGGTCGGGGCGGTTGCCACGTCGCCAACTGGTGATCGGTTGCCGTTGTTCGGGCTGATATCGGGGTCAGCGCAGTTCGGTGAGGGCCCGGATCACGTAGGGCATCAGTGGGAGGTCGAGCGCCTCACCGAGGGGTAGCCATGCCGCGGTATCGGTGGAGCCGCCGGTCTCGTCCCGCAACGATCCCGAAAAGCTGTCTATCGCATAGACGATACGGACAGTGTGGAGGCTGCTCCTGTCGGGCAGGGTGAACATGTCCGACAGCACCCCTTTGAAGGGGCCGACCTCGACGTCTAGCCCGGTCTCCTCGTGGAACTCCCGCTGCAGGGCGGCAACCGGATGCTCACCGTGGTCGATCCCACCCCCGGGGAGGAACCAACGTCCGGCCACTGTCAGGTACGGTGCCGCTCGCACCAGCAGCACCCGGTCGCCCGCGTCCTCACAGATCCCGTAGACGGCGACCCGCTGGCGGAGCTCCGGCCCGGTCGGGTCCGTTTGCATCTACTGGAACCCCGCGCCCCACGGGAAACCTTCCACGCCCGACTCGATCGGCGACAGACGAAGGAGGGAGAGGAGAGCCGGCATGGGGATGGATCCTAGGAGCGCTCACCCGATCGGGCGTGATCGGCCCCGGCCCGGCCCGGGCGATCCGTCGGCGATGGTCGTGGGGATCGGTACGCTACCGGGCAGTGTCCAAGTACTACATCACCACACCCATCTACTACGTCAAGGATGCGCCCCACGTGGGCCATGCCTACACGACGGTCAACGCCGATGCCCTGGCCCGGTGGCACCGGTTGATCGGGGACGACGTCTTCTTCCTCACCGGCACCGACGAGCACGGCCAGAAGGTGGCCCGGGCTGCAGAGGAGCAGGGGCTCGCCCCCAAGGCGTGGACCGACCAGCTGGCCCCACGGTTCGCTTCGGCCTGGGCGGAGCTCAACATCGCCAACGACGATTTCATCCGCACCACCGAGCCCAGGCACGCCGGCGCCGTGCAGCACTTTCTGAGCCAGATCAACGACAACGGGTACATCTTCAAGGACACCTACCGCGGCCTCTACTGCGTCTCCTGCGAGCAGTACTACGGCGAGGACGAGTTGGTCGGCGGCGGTCTCTGTCCGATCCACCGGACGCCGGTGGAGCACCTCGAGGAGGAGAACTACTTCTTCCGTCTCAGTGCCTTCGAACAGAAGCTGATCGACTGGTACGAAGCCAACCCGACGGCTGTCGTCCCCGAGTCGAAGCGCAACGAGGCCCTCAGCTTCATCAAGGGAGGACTCCGGGACATTTCGATCACCCGCACCTCGATCGACTGGGGGGTGCGGGTCCCCTGGGACGATCGCCACGTCTTCTATGTCTGGTACGACGCGCTGATCAACTACCTGACGGCCATCGGGTACGGGCAGGACGAGGGCCGTTTCGAGACGTGGTGGCCGGCGGTGCACCACCTGATCGGCAAGGAGATCATCCGCTTCCACTGCGTGTGGTGGCCGGCCATGTGCATGGCCGCAGGCATCGAACCGCCGGCCCACGTGCAGGTGCACGGTTGGTTGCTGCTGGGAGGCGAGAAGATGTCCAACTCCAGCGTGAACCAGATCGCCCCGGGTGACCTGGTTGCCGAGTATGGCGTGGATCCGGTTCGCTACCACCTGCTCCGCGACATCCCCCTGGGCAGCGACGGCGAGTTCTCGGCCGAGGGGATCGTCAGCCGGTACAACTCGGACCTGGCCAACAATCTGGGGAACCTCCTGTCCCGGGTGGCCACCGTGGTGGGCTCCAAGTGCGAGGGCACCGGCCCTGCTCCCTCCTCTGACAGCCGGCTGGCGTCGATCGCGGCCACGGTGGTGGCCGAGGCCACCCAGGCGTGGAACGCCGGTCAGCCCAACTTGGCCCTCGAGGCCACCTGGCGCCTGATCCGCGAGACCAACGCTGAGCTGGAGAAGGCCGAGCCCTGGAAGGCCGAACCGGGCCCGGCGGTCGACTCGGTGCTGGGCAGTGCCCTCGAGGTGCTGCGCATCGTCTCCATCCTGGTGGTGCCGGCCATGCCGGCCAGCGCCGAGGAGATCTGGCGGCGCATCGGGCTCGAGGGCTCACCGGCGGAGCAACGCCTGCCGGAAGCAGGTATCTGGGGAGGGTATCCGGGCGGTAGGCCGGTGGAGAAGGCGGCCCCGCTCTTCCCGCGGCGCAAGGTCTAGTCGGAGCTCCAGTGCACGAAGCAGTGATCGAGTGGTTCGACTCCCACTGCCACCTGCAGGACGAGTTCGTCCCGTCCGCCGAGGCGGCCGAAGAGGGCGCCCATGCCAACCGCCTGACAGGAACGATCGCCCGGGCCGCCGAGGCGGGAGTGACGAGGATGGTCTGCGTGGGGACGGGAGCCGGCTCGTCGTCCGAGGCGGTCCACCTGGTGCGGGCCATGCGCCGCCCCGACTCGGTGGCGGTCGCCGAAGGGGTCGAACTGTGGGCCACGATCGGCCTCCACCCCCATGACGCCGTGGACGGGGTCGATTCGCTCGACTCGCTGCTGACGGCCGAGCTGGCATCGGGCGGACAGGTCGGCGCCGCCAGGGGTGCCACCGCTCCTCGAGGCACCCCCGAACGGGTGGTGGTGGGCATCGGGGAGTGCGGTCTCGACTATCACTACGACCACTCGCCGCGGCCGGTGCAACGGGAGGCGTTCGCCCGGCAGATCGAGTTGGCCAACCGGCACCACCTCACCATGGTGGTCCACACCCGCGAGGCGTGGGACGACACCGTGGACATTCTGCGGGCAACCGGTGTGCCCGAGCGCACCATCATCCACTGCTTCACCGGCGGCCCGGTCGAAGCCCGCAAGTGTCTCGACCTCGGAGCCTCGTTGTCGTTCAGTGGGGTGGTCACCTTCAAGAACGCCGAGGATGTCCGGGAGGCCGCAGCCCTCTGTCCCCTGGACCGGTTGCTGGTGGAGACGGACACCCCTTTCCTCACGCCGGCTCCCCATCGCGGAACCCTCAACGAACCATCGAGGGTTCCGTTGGTCGGAGCAGCAATTGCCCAGGTCAAAGAGGTTGAGACTTTGGAATTGGCCTACGTATCCACTCAGAATGCCCGGGACATGTTCGCCCTCTGAGGTCGTAGTCGCCTTCTTGTGAATTGGAGCACTAGCAGATGCGGGCGGTCGGTGCACCTCCCGCCGGGTTTGATTACCGCCCCCGATCCTGCCTAACCTCGTCCCTGCGGCCGCTTAATCAGCGGTCGTTTTGCATTGGCGATCGAATGAGAACTTCGGTCGTCATCGGACCGGCTTGGAGGAGTCGGCCCCATCCGCCCGACACGGGCGGACAGTCCCCGACGGGGCTCGTTCCCCTGGGGACGGCCTCCCGACGGGCGTGTCCCGCAAGGGGCAGACCCAGCAGTCCCATAAGGAGAGTGGAGTCCTGAGGACCAAGATCCGAACGGGGAGACGGCCCGGTGCCGCCCTCCTCTTGTGTGGAGCCGTACTCGTTGTGCCGCTCCTGTTGATTCAGAATTCGTCGGGTGCCTCGGCGTCGCCGAGCGTTGTCTCCCCGCTCGCCCACAGGCTGTCGGACGGATCCGCCGGCGGCGTCCGGCAAGGGAAGCTAACCACCGACAGCCGGTCCCAGGCCGTCGGTCTAGCGGCCCAGAACGTTGCCGCGGTGACGCCGACGACTGCGCCACCGACCACCACCACGGTGACCGTGCCGGCCACCATCACCGTCCAAGAGGTGCGCCACGTGGAGGTGGTGCCTACCACCACCACGGTCACTGCCCCGCCCACCACCACGACCACTGTGTCTCCGGTGGCCACTGCGGCCCCGGGGACCGTGACCACCGGGCAGGTCACCTACTACGACCACCCGGCGGGAACGTGCGCCAGCCCGTGGCTTCCGTTCGGCACCGTGGTGCGGATCACCAACCCGGCCGACGGCGCCTCGGTTAGTTGTGTGGTCAACGACCGTGAGGCGGATACCGCCCGGGCCATCGACCTGGCCACGGCCACCTTTGCCGAGATCGCCCCGCTTTCCCAGGGCGTCATCGATGCCCAACTGAGCTGGTGACAGGGGTAGATCCCTGACCTCATCGTCCGGCACCGTCAACCGGGCGCGACCAGGGGCGAAGGGCTGGCGTCCCCCGGGGGACGAAGTTCGTTCCCGCTGCGGCCACCGGTTGCGGCACTGTGAGTCAGGCGGGTTGCTCCTTCACCGGACTTCCGCCCGTCGGGCCGAAATGGGGGAAGTCAATGATTCGAAAGCTGCTAGGTATCAGCGCGGCGGTTGTCATTTCGACTGCGGCGTTGACGGCAGTCGATGCGGGGGTCAGTGGGGCCGCAGCCCCGCCGGCCACCGGGTCCGTGAGCTGCAACGTCACCGGCATCGGCAAGTTCTCACCCAAATTGACGCTGCTCGGAAATGCCACTGCGGTGAAGTTCAGGTTCAAGGAGGCGACGCCTACTTCGGGTGGATGTACCGGTTCTGTCAGCGTCCCCAACTCAGCAGGCTTCCTGAGCCCGGTCACCGTCACCGGTGTCAAGGTGAAGGGCCTCGGCTACCTGGTGCCGACCGGTCCGGGCAACGCCAACGCCTGCTCGGTGTTCACCGCGTCGGACACCATCGGCTCGATCACCGTGAAGTACATCTGGGCGGCGACGCCGGCCATAGCGCCGACGGTGGTCACCTACAACGGCGGGTCCGGACCGATCGTTTCGGGTACGCCGCTCGACACGATCACCCTTCCCGCGACGGGAACCACCGTCACCGGCACCGGGTCGTTCGGTCCGACGTTCACCGCACTGAACACCATGTTGACCAACATCCCCGCCACGTGCGGTTCCGGATGGGGCCCGTTCCCGTCGTTCAACATCGGGCTCGGATCGACCATCTCGCTTCCCTAGCGGAAGAGTCTGGTCAGCTTCATAGGGGGAGTGTCGAGCCCGGCCGGGTCAGGAGGACCGGCCGGGCTCTTCGCTCTACTGGAATCTCGCACCCACCGGTGAGGTGACACACTGACCGGGTGACCCACGGTCGAGCGGAGATCCACGAGCTGCTTCTGGCCAACGACCTGCGGCCCAGTCGGGCCCTGGGTCAGAACTTCGTCGCCGATGGCAACACCGTCCGCCGGATCGTCCGACTCGCCGGGATCACCGAGGGGCAACAGGTCGTCGAGATCGGGGCCGGGCTCGGCTCCCTCACCCTGGCCCTGGTCGAGGCGGGAGCCTCGGTCACCGCGGTGGAGATCGATCGTCACGTCCTGCCCGTGCTGCGGGCCCAGGTCGAGTCCCACGGGGTGCGGGTGGTCGAGGCCGATGCTCTTACCATCGACTGGTCCGCACTGCTCGGTCCGGACTCGCGAGGCTGGTCGTTGGTGGCCAACCTGCCCTACAACGTGGCCGTTCCCCTGGTGATCAAAGTGCTGGAGGAGGCACCCCAGGTCTCCTCACTGTTGGTGATGGTCCAGCGGGAGGTGGGGGAGCGCCTGGCCGCCAAAGCCAAGGATGAGGCGTATGGCGCAGTCTCGGTGAAGGTGTCCTACTGGGCCACCGCATCCCTGGTGGGGCGGGTGTCCGCCCAGGTGTTCATCCCCCGTCCCCGGGTGGAGTCGGTACTGGTCCGGCTCGATCGACGGTCGGCAACCGCGGCCGTCGGTCCAGAGGGGAGTGACGTAGCAGAAGGCCCTCTCGTGGAGGGGCCCGGTTCGCCGGGGTACGACCGTCTGTTCTCGGTGGTCCGGGGAGGTTTCGCCCACCGGCGCAAGATGCTCCGCCGGTCGCTCGACGGCCTGGTCTCGCCGGAGGCCTTCGAGGCAGTGGGCATCCCGTCGACGGCCAGGGCCGAGGAGCTCGCCCTCGACGAGTGGGAGCGGTTGGCGGCCTGGATGCCTCCGGTCGTGGGGGAGAAGGGTGATGGCGGGCAGGACCCCGAGGCTACGGAGGAGGGTCGACCGTGACCGACGCGGTCCACGGTGGCGGCAGGGGCTCCAGCGACGCTGGGGTCGTCCATCTGGCCGCTCCGGCCAAGCTCACCCTCTCCCTGCGGGTCACCGGGGTGCGGCCTGACGGCTACCACCTGCTCGAATCGGAGATGGTCACGTTGGATCTGGCGGACACCCTGACCATCGGCGACGGTGACGGCTTGACCATAACCACTCGGACGATCAACGGCGAAAAGAGCGGATTCGCCTCCATCCCCACCGGTTCGGACAATCTGGTAACCCGGGCGCTGGCTGCGGTCGGGCGCACGGCCCGGGTGCATCTGGAGAAGCGGATTCCCCCCGGGGCCGGCCTGGGCGGCGGCTCCGCCGACGCGGCGGCGGTCCTGCGGTGGGCGGGCTGCCTTGATCACGACCTAGCTGCCGACCTGGGCGCAGACGTCCCGTTCTGTATCCGAGGAGGCAGGGCCATGGTCCGGGGCATCGGCGAGGACGTCACCCCGCTGCCCTACGCGGAGCGACGGTTCGTCCTGCTGCTTCTGCCGTTCGGCGTCGACACGGGTGCCGCCTACCGGGCGTGGGACCGCCTGGCCGAGGAGGGAGGGCTGCCGGATCCCGGCTCCGTGTCGAACGACCTGGAGGCACCGGCCGTCCTGGTCGAGCCCCGCCTCGGCGAATGGAAGGAAGCGCTCGGGGAGGCGACCGGTCAGGAGCCCCGCCTGGCCGGCAGTGGCTCAACCTGGTTCGTCGAAGGTTCACCCGAGGAGTTGGGGCTGGCCCACACAAGCCGATTGCAGGCTGGCGCAATCGTGGCACGGATCGTCCCGGTGAGGACAACCCGGATGATCGGCTGAATCGTCGAGGCGGCAGTCGGCGCAGTGCTTGTTCACCACAATCTGGAGGACCGATGGCCCGGCCGGCAGCGAAGGACTACTTGCCGGCAGCCCGCCGTTGCCAACGGGTGGCCTTCAACATCTTCTTGTGCTTCTTCTTGCGCATGCGCTTACGGCGCTTCTTGATCAGGGATCCCATGTCGTCCGGCACCCTAGCCGAACAGGGGGTTTTGCGCCATGTGCCGGCCGGGGAGTCCTCGGGTCGAGGGGAGCTCCGGTGGCTCAGGCCACGCCGCCTCTGCCGGCCGGGTGCTCCGACACCGGGAGGGTAAGGCGGAAGAGCGCACCTCCGCTTTCGGCCCGGTGGACGCTGACCGACCCCCCCTCGTCCCGGGCCACCTGGGCCACGATGGCCAGGCCCAGGCCGGACCCGGGTCGCCCTCTCGCCCCCGGGGCCCGGTAGAAGCGATCGAAGATATGGGCCAGGTCGCTCTCGTCCACCCCTGGTCCGTGGTCCCGGACGGTCAGCACACCGTTGGCACAGGTGACTTCGACCACCCCGCCGTCCGGACTCCATTTGAGGGCATTGTCCAACAGATTGTCCACGGCCCGTTCGATGCGAGCAGTGGATCCGGATACCCATGTGGGCATGACATCGGCCTCGAACGTCACCCCCCGACTCCGTCCATGGGTGGTGGCCGCCTCCACCTCCTCGAGGACCAGCAAATCGAGTCGGACGGGCTCGGAGGTGAGTGCCGGCTGCTCGCCGCGGGCCAGCTCGGCCATGTCGCCGACCAGGGTGGTCAACTCGTCCAACTGGGTGAGCACGTCGCTGATCAGCACCTCCCGCTCGTCCGGGGCCAGCTCGTGCAACCGCCGGGCAACTTCCATGTTGGTCTTGAGACTGGTCAACGGCGTCCGCAACTCGTGGGAGGCATCGAGCACCAACTGGCGCTGGCTCTCCCGCGACGAGTCGAGGGCCGCCAGCAGCCGGTTGAACGCCCGGCGGAGCCGTCCGAGCTCGTCCCGGCCTCCGGGGTCGAGGCGGCGTGACATGTCGGTGGTCTCGGCCAGCTGCTCCACCGTCTCGGTGAGGCTGTTGAGCGGGCGGAGGACGGTACGGCCCACACCGAGGCCGAGCAGGACGGCCATGGTGATCCCCACCAGGACGATCAGCCACAGGGCGAAGGCGAGGTGGCGGAGCTCCTCGTTGACGCCGGTGAGGGGAATGGTGATCTGGAGGGCTCCGCCGTCGGCGAGTTGGACGTAGGGATTGAGGCCGGTGGTGTTGCCCGTGTCACGGTAGGTGTACCCGGGGGACAGGGAGGCTGCAATCTCGCGCACGTCCGTTCCGTTCACCGTGGTCGAGAAGTACGCGTTCGACTGGACGCCGCGGCTCGCAGCCGAGGTCTTCACCTGATCCGTGACGGGCAGCACGGGGAGTTCTCCCACGGTCTGTCCACCCGGTCCGACCACCTGAACGCACTGTGATGATCCCCTGTTGCAGAGATTGGTCAACTCTTCCCCGACGACAAGGCTGTGGGACTGCTGGCTCAAGGTGACATCGACCGAACCGACCAGGGAGTTGTAGGCGACGACGTAGGTGGCCAGAGACCCGAGGATCACCACCACCAGTACCGCCGCGGTGGCAGCCAACACCAGACGACCACGGAAGGTCATCGTCGGATACGCGTGGATGTCGAGGCGGAGATGGTCATCGAATGCAGACGGTCCGGATCAGTGGACACGGATCACGGCTCGCGCAGGACGTAGCCGACGCCCCGCGCCGTGTGGATCAATCGCGGTTCGTCGTCGAGCTCGGTCTTGCGTCGGAGGTAGCCCACATAGACGGCGAGGGAGTTGGTCCCCGAGTCGAAGGTGTAGCCCCACACGCGGTCGAGGATGAGCTCGCGGGTCAGCACCTGGCGGGGATGGCGCAGCAGCAGCTCGAGCAGGTCGAACTCGATGCGGGTGAGGGTGAACTGCCGGTCTCCGCGTGAGGCCTCCCGGGTGACCGGGTCGAGACTCAGGTCGGCGAAGCGGAGAACCTCGCCGGCGTCCTCGGGTCGGCGCCGGAGGAGGGCCCGCAGCCGGGCCAACAGCTCGGCGAGGGCAAAGGGCTTGACCAGGTAGTCATCGGCACCGGCATCGAGGCCCTGGACCCGGTCGTTGATGGCGTCGCGGGCGGTGAGCATCAACACCGGGGTGTCATCGCCGGCGGCCCGCAATCGGCGGCACACCTCCAACCCGTCGATGACCGGCAAGCCGATGTCGAGGATCACCGCATCGGGTGGACGGACGGCGATCTCCTCCAGGGCGTTCGGGCCGTCGGCGGCCAGGGACACCTCGTAGCCCTCCAAGCGGAGGGCCCGATTGAGCGCACCGCTCACTGCTGGATCGTCATCGACGACGAGGACCCTCATCGGGCGGGGAGCCTATCGGTACCGTGTCCCGTTTCCGTGGCATGGCGGCGTGCCCGGGGTGCTGCATTGGACGGGTACGTACCCTGGTGATGACCGATCGGTGACGGGGAACGCGGGCGGTGGCGTCCCAGGCCGGTACTAGCCTGTGCCGTTGCCGGTCGGAGTCCGGCGGCCCGATCCGAG
>JADGOF010000353.1 GCA_017883105.1 Acidimicrobiales bacterium | reverse complement strand
GTGCCCTGCTCGATCAGATCCGCAAAGTGGACGCCAAGGCCGCCGAACTCATCCTCAAGGAAGCAGTCAGCGGGTAGTGCGAAGGTTTAATTCCAAGCTAAGGCAATGGCCTCTTCCGCACAACGACCCGTTACCTCGTCCGAGAGCCAACCTCATCCTGAAACAAGGTTGGAGTCAAAGACCTCCTGCAAGCCGATCAGTATGGCCAAGAGTTCCTCGGGAACGAGCTCATCAGTCTCATCACCCCGAGGCCACAAGGGGACGTCGACGGAACAGTCCGGCATGAGGAGGACCGAGGAGGGAGGCTCCTCCTCAAAGGCTTCAACACCTTCGAAGATGGGTGGTCATGACCACGTCTGCTGAGCCCAGGCGACAGAGCACCCCACCGATTCTTCGGGATTGGGGTTCCATCAGGCAAACGTGGCTCTTCATCACGACGAATGGTTTCCAGCAGCTCTAGGGTCAGCGGTTGGGTGGGCTTCCCTTCCATCCCGACAGCCTTCCATCAATCCTCAGTGATCCGTTGCGAGTGGTGTCGTTCGGCGTTCGGCCCGCCCTCTCCACAGCCCGAGAGTGATCGCGACTTGGGGCCGATCCCGCCGAGAAGAACGGACGCAGACCGTACGCGCCGCTAGCAGATGGCGCCCGACTCCCGCAGATCGTTGATCTCGCCGGCATCCATCCCCCAGTCGGCCAGTGCCTCATCCCCATGCTGGCCCGGATTGGGCGGGGGCCGACGGATCGCCGAGGGGGTGGCCCCGAACCGCGGTGCCGGGGCCGGCTGGACCACGCCGGCCACCTCGGTGAACGTCCTGCGGAACTGGTTGTGCGGATGGTTGGGTGCTTCGGCCGGAGAAAGTACCGGGGCTGCGCAGGCGTCACTGCCGTCGAAGGCGGCCTCCCACTCAGCGCGGGTCCTCGTGGCGAAGACCTGGGCGAACCGCTCCTTCATGGCCGGCCAGGCGGCACGGTCCATCTGGCCCGGGAGCTCCTCACCCTCCAACCCGAGCAACCGGATCAGCTCGGCGTAGAACTGAGGCTCGATGGCACCGACCCCGATGAACCCCCCGTCCAAGGTCTCGTAGACCTCGTAGAAGTGGGCGCCGGTGTCCAGCAGATTGGTGCCCCGCTGGTCGTTCCAGATGCCTGCGGCGCGCAAGGTGTAGGTCATGGTCATGAGCAGCGCCGACCCGTCGACCATGGCCGTGTCAACGACCTGGCCGGCGCCGGTGCGCTGGGCACTGATGATGGCGGCCAGCATGCCGTAGGCGAGCAGCATGCCTCCACCCCCGAAATCCCCCACCAGATTGAGCGGCGGCACCGGACGCTCGCCGACCCGGCCCAACGGCTCGAGGGCTCCGGCCAGGGCGATGTAGTCGATATCGTGGCCGGCGGCCTGGGCCATCGGCCCCTCCTGGCCCCAGCCGGTCATCCTGCCGTAGACCAACTTCGGATTGCGGGCCAGGCAGACATCGGGGCCCAACCCCAACCGCTCGGCCACACCAGGTCGGAAGCCCTCCGTCAGGGCATCGGCCTGCTCCGCCAGGCGGAGGACCAGGCCGACGCCGTCGGGATGTTTGAGGTCGACCGCAACCGAACGCCGGCCCCGGTTCATGAGGTCGACGTGGGGCTCCTGGCGTGGCGGAAAAGTGGCCCGGTCGGAACGATCGATGCGGATGATGTCCGCACCGGCATCGGCCAGCATCATCCCGGCGAAAGGGCTCGGACCCAGGCCGGCCAGCTCGATGATGCGGATGCCCTCCAGCGGCCCGCTCACCGGGCACCGCCCGTCGTCGAAGATGTGCTCACGATGAAGTTCATGGCCGGATGCTGGTCCCCGTGCAACCCGGGGGTCAAATGCGGCCCCGGAATCGGAGGTGAGGGGCCGGGTCGGACCCCGGGCAACCACCGGACTCACATGCGGCGTTTCAGGGCCTGGGTGGGTGGCCCCCGGCGGTGATCACGATGACGGCGTGGTGTCCACCCGGACGATGGCCCCGGACTCCACGTCGTAGCGCCACCCTTCCACCTGAATGCCGGGAGGCAGTAGCGCACAGGACCGCACCGCCTCAACATCGACCCTGAGGGAGTGATCTGGTTCGGTCATGCCTAGGAAGTCCCACTCCTCGGATCCGGCGATCCCCTCGGACCGCAGGGCGGACCGGATCTCGTCGTCACTGCGGTCTGCCAGTGCGCAGTCGGTGTGCTGCATGATGGCGATCTCCTGCACACTGAGGAAGGCCGCTGCCAGGATCAGCGACCGAAGGACGTCCTCGGTGACACGACCTCCGGCGTTCCGCAGGATCTTCGCGTCACCGGGTCGCAGGCCGAGCATGGCCAGGGGCTCGATGCGGCCGTCCATGCAGGTGACCAGCGCGAACTTCTTGGCTGCCGGCGCGGGAATCCCCTGGAGGGCGAACGAGGATGCGTAGTGACGGTTGGCCTGCAACAGGTCATCGAACATTCCGGAAAGCATGGCAGAACCAGTGGTGCCGAGGCACGCCCGCGTCTTCCCCTGAGTCGCCGCAGTGACGCCACCCTCCACCGGTAGCGTGCGGGGGAGCCCACGGATCGAGCCAACAGAGGAGCCCACCGGTGCCACCGGAGCGAAGAACAACCGGCCCCGGTCGGGTCAACCTGATCGGTGACCACACCGACTACAACCAGGGAGTGGCCCTGCCGATGGCCATCAACCTCGGCGTCACGGTGTCGTTCACGTCTTTGGATCAGACCGACATCCACGTCTCGTCCACAGCGTTCGGGAACGTCGTCCTCCCCCTCGACATCGCACCCGATACTGGCTCCCTGGCGGCGATCGAACCGGCCTGGGCCCGGTTGATCGGGGCGATGATCGCCCTGTCCCGCCCAAGACTGGGCGGCAACCTCCTGATCGAGTCGACGCTCCCGATCGGCTCGGGGCTGTCCTCCAGCGCGGCGCTGTGTGTCGCCCTGGCCGAGGTCTTCGGGGTCGGAGGATCCCCCGCTGTCGTCGCCCGGCTGTGCCAGGAGGCGGAACACCGTTCGGGCGTCCCGGTGGGCCTGATGGATCCCCTGGTGTGCGCCGGGGGACGGAGGGGCCATGGGCTGCTCATCGACTTCTCCACCCTGGACATCGAACCGGTCCTGCTCCCCCCGGACATGGAGGTGGTGGTCATCGATTCGGGCCATCCGCGGGCCCTACGCGACTCGCAGTACGCGGTCCGGGTGGCCGAGTGCGAGGCAGCCGCGGCCATCGTTGGCCCGCTCGGGCTGGCCACTCGAGCCGATCTGGCCGGCCTGCGCGATCCGCTGCTGCGCCGACGGGCCCGCCACGTGGTCACCGAGTGCCTCCGGGTACGTCAGTTCGCCGTCGCCCTCGCCGACGAGGACCTCGTCGGGGCCGGTGTGCTGATGGATGAGAGCCACCGGAGCCTGGCCGAGCAGTTCGCCGTCAGCACCCCCGAGGTCGATGCCCTGGTTGCCCGG
>JADGOF010000352.1 GCA_017883105.1 Acidimicrobiales bacterium | reverse complement strand
CAACCGGCTGGGCGTGGAGCCTCCCGACGAAGGCGGTGTCGAGCCGGTGCTCAGCCACCTCGAGCGGATCACCGGTGAGGCGGCAGAGGCCGTCACCGAATCGAGTTCGGACGCCATCCGACTGCGCCGGGCCCTCGACACCCTCCCCCAGGGGGTCATCGTCTGCGACGAGAACGGCGAGGTCGCCTTCCGCAACGAGCGGGCGGTCGGTCTCATGAACAACCGGCACGGGGACGCCCTGGCCGCCCAGGCGGTGACCGAACTCCTCGAGAACGCCTGGCAGGAAGGGTCCGCAGAGCGGACCCTCGACCTCTACGGCCCTCCCCGCCAGACACTGGCCGTGCGGACCCGGTTGATCGACGACGGGCGCCGGCCCCTCGGGGTCATCGCCATCATCGAGGACGTGTCCGAGCGGCGCCGGCTCGAGGAGATCCGACGGGACTTCGTGGCCAACGTCAGCCACGAGCTCAAGACACCCATCGGGGCTCTGGGCCTGCTGGCCGAGACCCTCACCGTCGAGCCCGACACCGCCGTGGCCCAGCGGTTGGCCTCCCGCATCAACACCGAGGCCTTCCGGGTCAGCCGGATCATCGATGACCTGCTCGACCTCAGCCGCATCGAGTCCGAAGAGGCCCCACCCCGCGAGCCGATCTACATCAATCTGGTCATGGCCGAAGCGGTCGAACGGGTCCGGTCCGCCGCCGAACAGCGCCGGATTACGCTCGAGCTCGATGAGCCCAGTCCCCCGGTGCACGTCCTCGGCGACCGACGCCAACTGGTATCGGCCATCCACAGCCTCCTTGAGAACGCGGTGACCTTCTCCTACGAGGACAGCGTCGTCAGCGTCATGGGGAGCCAGGCCGACGGCGAGATCAGGCTGTCGGTGACCGACACCGGCGTCGGCATCCCCGCACGCGACCTAGAGCGGATCTTCGAGCGCTTCTACCGGGTCGACCACGGGCGCAGCCGCGACTCCGGGGGCACCGGACTCGGCCTCTCCATCGTCCGCCACGTGGCCAGCAACCACCAGGGCCGGGTCGACGTGGAATCACGCGAGGGGGAGGGATCCACCTTCACCCTGGTGCTCCCCACTCCCCCTGAGTACGCAGCATGAGCAAGACCAAGAAGGTGACGGAGCCCGAAGTGAAAGAGCCCGAGGTCACGCAGACCAAGGTGCTGCTGGCCGAAGACGACGAGTCCTTCATCGACGCGCTGGTGATCGGACTGGCCCGCGAGGGCTTCGACGTCACCGTGGCCCGGGACGGCAATGAGGCACTCCGCCTCTTCGCCTCGGAGGAGCCCGACCTGATCCTGCTCGACCTGATGCTGCCCCGGCTGTCGGGCATCGACGTCTGTCGGTCCATCCGGGCCCGGTCATCGGTACCGATCATCATGGTCACCGCCAAGGGGACGGAGATCGACACCGTGGTCGGCCTCGAAGTGGGGGCCGACGACTATGTGGCCAAGCCCTACCGGCTCCGTGAACTGGTGGCCCGCATGCGCGCCGTCCTCCGCCGGACCCCGGCGGCCAGTGCTGACGGCATGATCGAGCGCCGCCGAAACGACGACAACAAGTCCGAACGGGCCGAGGTGGCCGACCGCAGCCACTCGACCGGCGTGCTCGAAGCCGGTGGTATCCAGGTCGACCCCGACCGCCACCTGGTCTTCGTCCGGGGCACGGACGTCCATCTGCGGCGCAAGGAGTTCGAACTGCTCTCCCTGCTGATGGAGAACAGCGGCCGGCTCCTCACCCGCGATGTGCTGATCGACCGCATCTGGGGGTCCGACTACTTCGGCGACACCAAGACCCTCGACGTCCATATCAAACGCCTCCGCAGCCACGTGGAAGAGGACCCGTCCTCGCCCAAGCTGATCACCACCATCCGTGGGGTCGGCTACCGCTTCGACCCACCCCGCGACTGACCGGGGCGGTCCCGCCCCTGCGGGTCCCGGGCGATCAGCCGGCGGCGGGGATCACCGTCTCCCCCCGGAGGTAGGGGGAGAGCACCTCGGGGAGCACCACCGAACCGTCCGCCCGCCGTCCCGTCTCGACGATGGCCGCCCAGATGCGGGCCCACGCCAGAGCCGACCCGTTGAGCGTATGGACGAACGCCGGCGGTCCGCCGGCGGTGGGGCGATACCGGATGTTCGCCCGGCGGGCCTGGTAGTCGGTGCACCAACTGACCGATGACACCTCGAGCCACATGTCGACACCCGGCGAGTAGACCTCGAGGTCAAAGGTGCGGGACGCCGAGATACCCATGTCGGCGGCGCACAGGTCGAGCACCCGGTACTGGAGCCCGAGGTCCTGCAGCATCCTCTCGGCCCGCGCCACCATGCTGTCGAGCAGAGCGGGGGCCTGGTCGGGCGTGGCGTAGGCGAACAGCTCCACCTTGTCGAACTCGTGCACCCGCAACAGGCCCCGGGTGTCGCGTCCGGCGGCACCTGCCTCCCGGCGGAAGCAGGCGGTGGCCGCGGTCAGACGCAGGGGCAGGTCGGCCTCGTCGAGGACGTCGCCCCGCCACATCGAGGTCAACGGCACCTCGGCGGTGGGGATGGCCCACAGATCGTCGCGCTCGAGGTGGTAGGCGTCCTCCTCGAACTTCGGGAGGTGGCCGGTCGAAACCATCGTTTCGGTGAGGACCATGGTGGGAGGGCGTACCTCCTCGAATTCGTCGGCATGGCTGTCGAGGGCGAAGGAGGTGAGGGCCCGCAACAGGCGTGCGCCGAAGCCCCGGTAGAGGGGGAACATCGACCCGGACAGCTTGGCGCCCCGTTCCATGTCGAGAAGGCCCAACTCGGACCCGACCTCCCAGTGGGGCACCCGCTGGGCCTCCGTGTACTCCATGTCGGTGTCCGGCCAGCTCCGAGCCACCACGTTGTCCTCGGGTCCCACACCGTCCGGGGTGTCGGTGCCGGGGAGGTTGGGGAGCAGCAGCAGGGTCTGGCGCACCTCGTCCTGGGCCTCCTCCGCCGCGACGTTGAGCGACCGCTCCTCGTCACCGATGGCCCGGCTGCGAGCGGCCAGGTCTTCTGCCCGGGCGGTGTCTCCCGACCTCCGGGCTTCGCCCACCTGCCTGGACAGGGCCTTCACCTCGGCCCGGACGTCGTCCCGTCTGCCCACCGCCGCGCGGGCCTCGGCATCCATCGCCGCCAGGCGGTCGACCTCCTTCGGATCCACACCTCGTCGCCCCAGGGCGTCCCTTACCGACTCGAGGTCGTCTCTCACCAAGCGAATATCAATCATGACCGGCACAACGGTAGCGTGACCGTTCGTGAATGACGCCATTGATCCGAGCGCACCGTCGGATGCGGCCACCGGGCCGGCCGGGGCGCCGTCCGGCAACCGGTCCACCGGTAGGACCCCCGCCGTGCGCTGTGACCAAGTGGTGATCCGCTACGGGGACACCCTGGCCGTCGACCGCCTGTCGTTCGCCGGCCACTCCGGCGAGGTGGTGGCCCTGCTCGGCCCGAACGGTGCGG
>JADGOF010000351.1 GCA_017883105.1 Acidimicrobiales bacterium | reverse complement strand
TGTTCGTCCTAAAGTCCGGCCATTTGGCAGGCATGGCCTCGGGGACGCTCTCGGCAGACTGCCTGGTCAACCCGTCTTTTGCCGTCGCGCGTCGTCCGGCTAGCGGCCTTGGGACGCATTAGCAGTGAGTCCGATTCGGCCGCTCTCGCACCTCTCCGGGCAACTCAGGGTAGGCCTTCCGGCCCCCCTGACCTTCAGGCCCATGGCTCGCCCGCAATCGCCCCGTCACCGAAGCAAATGCCGTGAAACCGCAGACTCGAAGAAGAACCAAGGGTAGTGGATCCGTCCAGCTCCGGTCGCCGGTTCGTCATCGGTCCCCCGCTTCGACGATGGAGCAATGCTGACCCCTGAATCGACTCTTCTCGCCTGGCCCGTCCACTGGGTAGATGTGCAGTACGGCGACGGAACCCCGAAGAGCGGCCGGGGGGCGGGTCGTGACCGTTGGGGCGGGCAGTGTGACGATGCTCGAGGACCGGGGAGGCTGCTCCATGAGGCTCGGGCTCGAGAGGCCCACACCGAGCGCGTCGCCGATGCCTTCGTGGCGTTCCCGGTTCCAGGCGAGAACCGGCCGATGAACCCTGACAGCTTCTCTTCCACCGACCACCGTCACTACGACGCGTGACACCGCCGCCGGATCAAGCCTGGCGGCGGTGTCTGTGAGAGGTGGAGTCGGATTGGGTCAGAACGGCGTCGAGATCTTGCAGGTCTCACCGGTAAGGGGGTTGACAGCCTTGGCGACGACCGCATTGGTGCCCGGCTTGGGTGCGATCAGCCGTGTGATGCTGAACGAGCCGTCCGAGATGGTTCTGGCGACCGAGGTGACGAAGACCGACCCGTTGTCGGATTCGGTGACCTTCCACGAAACGCCGGCGGTGTGGCGAGCCATGTCGACACCGAAGTCGACGCTCAGCTTGCCGGTGTCCTCGCGTTGCACCTGGAGGTTTCCGACACTGGAGCCGCTGCACTTGGCATCGACAGTGACCGAGCCGGTGGCAGCGGAGGCAGCAGCGACTGGGATCGCCGCGACTGATCCGAGTCCGGCCACGCCGATGGCGCCGGAAATCACGAAGTGGACGATGCGGCGATGGGACATGGGCTTCTCCTCGATGGCAGGGACGTTGCTTCCGTGCATCACTGTGGAGCCCCACCATTGGGCCAACATGAGCAACACGTGAGAATCCTCTAATCAGCCGCCGGTTCCCAATCGGTATCCTGCACCGCGCACGGTGGAGATCAGGTCTGCCCCGAGCTTCTTCCTCAGATACCGCACATAGACATCGACGACATTCGATCCGCCATCGAAGTCGTAGCCCCACACGTGGCTGAGCAGTTGCCGGCGCGACAGCACTTGACCTCGGTGCTCCATGAACGTCTCGAGGAGCAGGAACTCCTTGGCGGTCAGCTCCACCACCTGACCGGCACGCTCGACGCGCCGTGCCGCAACATCGACGGAGACGTCCCCGCTCTGCAATGTCGTGCTCTCGGGACGACCCGTCTCACGCAAACGGGAACGGATGCGCGCCAGTAGCTCGTCAAAACGGAACGGCTTGGCGATGAAATCGCTTGCTCCGGCATCCAATCCGCTCACGAGCGTGTCGATGCCGTCTCGGGCGGTGAGAATGATGACCGGTATCTCGACGCCCTCTTTGCGGAGCTCGGTCAGAACGGAGAGCCCGTCGCGCCCAGGTAGCCCGAGGTCCAAGACGACCAGGTCGAACTCGCCAGAACGCGCCTCCCACAGGGCTGCGTTCCCGTCTTCGACAACCGATGCGGTGTGGCCCGCGGCACTGAGCCCCTTGACGATGCAGGTGGCAATACCGGATTCGTCCTCGACCACCAGAATGCGGCTCATCCGAGTTGACGCCCTGCGGTGCCCGACATCGGGATCCGAATGGTGAACAGTGCACCGCCGAGAGGACTGGTGCCGACCGACACGTCACCGTAGTGGGCCTCTGCGATTGCGCGGACGATGGGCAGGCCCAACCCGAAATGCTCACCGTTCCGATGAGCATCGTCCGCCCTGGAGAAGCCCTGGAAGATCGAGTCGTACCTCTCTGGAGGCACGCCCTGTCCTGAATCGCCCACCCAGATCTCCAGCCAGTCGCCGTCGACACGAGACCCGAGTTCGATCCGGTCACCCACGGAGGTGTGCTGGGTCGCATTCTGTGCAAGCTGCATCCATGCTTGCGTGAGTCGTTGCCGATCGGACAAGAGCTCGGCGTCGGCTCGACCTCCATCCAACCAGCGGCGATCGGCTAACGACGCGGCCTTGCCCTGCACCTCGGCCGTCAGAGCTTTGACGGCGACCTGCGAGAGTTGGAGAAAGTCCGGCCGCTCCGCACGCGCGAGCACCAACAGGTCATTGACCATGCGGCTCATGCGGTCGAGTTCATCGATGATGATGGCACGGACTTCAGCCCGCTCGGCCGGATCGTCGCCGAGCAGTTCGAGGTGCCCGCGAATTACCGTCAACGGCGTGCGCAATTCGTGCCCGGCGTCGTCGATGAACTGGCGTTGTGAACGGAACGCCGACTCCACCCGATCGAGCATGGCATTGAAGTCACCGGCCAGCCGGGCGAGTTCGTCGTCACCCCTGACCTCCAGCCGGTGGGTGAGATCTGACTCCGTGACCGATCGGGCCGCGATCTCCAGGTCGCGCACCGGGGCGAGTATTCGGCCTGCGATCAGCCACGCGATGAGGATCGCAACGAGGAGTGCAATGAGCCCGACGGTGGATGCGATGCCCACCGTGGTGTTGACGTCTGTTCGCTCGTGTTCGACGAATGATGCCGCCACAAAGACGTCGAATCCGGATTGATTGCTCGGCACCGCGGTGACGGGGGCGGCCAAAAAGCGGACCGTACCTGCAGACGTCTGAATCGTGCCGAAGGTCGGGCTCGTGACCGCAGCCCACCGACGGACCAGGTACGGATCGGATTCCAGCGCCCGGATGGGCCGATTCGGGCTTCGCGCAATTACCTTGCCACCCGAGATCGCCAGTAGTTCCTGAGACCTTGGAGGAGTGGCACGGCTCAGAGCGGATCGAAGCAGGTCGTCAGCCGCAACGAACGGACGCTTCGTCTGGGGATCGATGCTGCCGCTTTGGCTGAGCCCGAGTTCGTCCCACTCATGGGTGAGTTCGCTGTCGGTTTCGCGTGCCAGGTGTTGGTACAGCACGATGCGGGTGGCCACCACCGACGCGATGAGGGCGAGAGCGACCAGAAGACTGCAGCACAACAGGATCCGGAAGCGCGCGGACACTCCGGGAAGCGTGCGCCGCCGGAACCACCGGGTGGGAGAACCAGGCTCTGCGGCACCCATGAGGCATGATCTACCAGACCCTTACCGGGGTTCGTGGGGCAGATGAGCCTTCCGAGGTCCTCACCAGCGTCGCGGCGGCCATCACGCGGCCGGCAACGCACTCCCCAGAGGTGTTCCCCCGGATCCGTTCAGAACCGTCGACGCCTACAAGGTCGCCAAGATGGCG
>JADGOF010000350.1 GCA_017883105.1 Acidimicrobiales bacterium | reverse complement strand
CTGGATCGGGCCGCCCACCGGCACCCCGATGCCGTCCTGCTCGACCTGGGGCTGCCGGGGATCGACGGCGTCGAAGTGATCCGGGGAATCCGGGGATGGAGCTCGATGCCGATCATCGTCCTGTCCGCCCGCCACCAGAACGTCAGCAAGGTGGAGGCCCTCGACCTCGGGGCCGACGACTACATCATCAAGCCCTTCGGGATGGACGAGCTGCTGGCGCGCCTTCGCGCCGCCCTGCGCCGGACCGCCTCCGTGCCGGAACAGCCAAGGGTCGAGGCCGAGGGCTTCACCGTCGACCTGGCCGACAAACGGGTGACCCGCAACGGGGTCGACGTGCACCTCACCCCCAAGGAGTGGGACATGGTCGAGGTGCTGGTGCGCAACCCCGGCCGGCTGGTGTCCCAGCGTCAACTGCTCCACGACGTGTGGGGACCCGGGTACGAGACCGAAACGGAGTACCTACGGGTACTGATGGGCCGGGTGCGGCGGAAGCTCGAGGTGGACCACTCCCGCCCCCGCCACTTCCGCACCGAACCGGGCATGGGCTACCGCTTCGAGCCGTAGGACCGACGACCTACGATCGACGTCGTGGATCGCCGCACTGTGGACATCTATGACGATCGCGGGCTGCAGTGGGCGGCCACCCATGCCAGCGCCGGCCGCCGGGCCGAAGCGGAGTCGTTTGCCGCCCGGGTGTCGGCCGGCGCGGTCCGCATCGACCTCGGATGTGGCGCCGGTCGCTACCTCCCCCACCTCGGCCGGCCGGTCATCGGCTTCGACGCGTCGGCCGTCATGCTCGAGGCCTGCCGGAACTCGGTCCCCGACGCCCTCTTTGTGCTCGGTGACGTCGAGCACCTCCCCTTCGTCCGCGGATCGATCGGCGGGGCATGGTCATGGATGACCCACCTCCAAGTGCCCCGGCTCCGACTACCGATGGCGCTGTGGGAAGTCCATCGGGTCCTCGCCGTCGGCGCACCGTTCGAGATCCAACTCCTCGAAGGCGAGTACGAGGGCCACGCACTGGCCGACGACGAGGTGGGTGGACGGTTCTTCGCCGGATGGCGCCCCGACCAGCTGGTCGACGTGGTCACTGGTGCCGGATTCGAGATCGAGCCCGGCTCACTGGTCGTGTCCGGTGACGAGGTGCGCCTGCGGGCAGTGCGCGCCCGCACCCTGGCTAATACGGTGGCCGACGGGATGCGGCTGCTGATCTGCGGCGTCAATCCCTCCCTCTACTCGGCCGATGTCGGCATCGGCTACGGCCGACCCGGCAATCGTTTCTGGACTGCCGCCCGGGCCGCCGGGATCGTGACCAGGGACCGCGACCCGGTCGATGCCCTTATCGCGCACGGCATGGGCATGACCGACTTCGTGAAGCGGCCGACCCGCACCGCGGCCGAGGTCACGCCGGAGGAGTACCGGTCCGGTTTCGCCCGGGTGGATCGACTGGTCGAATGGCTGCAACCCGGTGCGGTCTGCTTCGTCGGCCTCTCCGGCTGGAGGACGGCGGTCAACCCGAAGGCTGTCGCCGGTCTTCAGCCCGAACTGATCGGGGGCCGGCCGGCCTACGTGATGCCCTCGACCAGCGGGCTCAACGCCCGCACCACACCCGCCGAACTGGCCGGTCATCTCGAGGCCGCATGGGAGATCGCCGGCCAGGGTTGAACCTGGTTCCATCCGGTCTATCGGACGGGCTCACGGGACGGTCATGCCGCCCAGGGGCCGACGCCTCCGATCCGTTGGGGGGTGATCCGAACCACGTACCCCAGGGCGGGATCGTCCACCGGTGGGAACTTCACCCCGGGGCCCAGGTAGACCTCGGCCAACTGCTGGAGCAGTGGAGCTGCACCCCCTTCGACCACCTCCGCTGTCCCGTGCACCACCAGGTAGTGATCGAGACCCTGGGCGTCTCGGCCCTCGGCCTCGATGGACAGCGACACCCGGGGGTCACGCTGCAGGTTCTGCACCTTCCGCCACGCCCCCATGTGAGCGGAGACGATGTGGTCGCCGTCGATTCCGACCCAGACCAACGGCACCTGGGGGCTGCCGTCGGGGTTGAGGGTGACCATGTGGGCCAACCGGCCCGCCGTCACCACGTCCCGTACCTCATCCGTCATCGTTTCGCCCATCGTCGTTCCTCTCCTTCATGTTCAGGCCGGCGACGGCGCTCGTGCACGCCGCTCAGGACAGGCCGGCGACCGGCAAGTAGTGGTCAACGATCGGCGGCGACTCGAAGAACGGTCCGATAAGTCCCCGCCATTCGACGAATGCCTCGGATTGGCGGAACCCGACAGTGTGGTCCTCCAGCGACTCCCACTCGATGAGCAAGAGGTAGTGGTCGGGGGATTCGATGCCCCGGCGTACGGTGAGGGACAGAAACCCGACGGCAGCCGAGATCACGGCGCGGGCCTTGGCGAGCGCCTCCTCGAACGCGGCAGCCTCTTCGGAGCGGACCGTCAGCACGGCATGTTCGAGGACCATGGAGCAAAACGCTACCTGCACGCGGTGGCCCGGCGGAATACCACGACCCTCCCAGTCGTTTCTAAGAGCAGGGTGTGCGCCTTGCCGGAGAGTCCGCGCACAGCACACAGCCGGCAACAGGGAGTGGAGATGAAGGTCGAGATCTGGTCGGACGTGGTCTGCCCGTGGTGCTACGTCGGGAAACGCCACTTCGAGGCGGCCCTGTTGCAGTTCTCCCACGCCGACCAGGTGTCCATCGAGTGGAAGAGTTTCGAGCTCGATCCCCGGGCACCGACATTCCGGAACATGACCATGGACGAGATGCTCCAACGCAAGTACGGCATGACCGAGGAACAAGCAGTGGCTGCCAACCAGAAGATGACCGCCCTGGCCGCCGGCGTCGGGCTCGACTTCCACCTCGACAAGGCCCAGATGGGGAACACTTTCGACGCCCATCGCCTCATGCACCTGGCCACCCGCCACGGGTTGGGTGGCGCCTTGAAGGAGCGGCTGTTTGCGGCCTACTTCACCGAGGGGCGGTCGATCGGCGAGCCGGCTGCGCTCCAGGATCTGGCCGTCGAGGTCGGACTCGATCCGGCCGAGGTCGAGACCACCCTGGCCGAGGGCGCCTACGCATCCGACGTGCGCCGGGACGAAGCGCGTGCTCGGACCATCGGCGTGTGCGGAGTGCCGTTCTTCCTCATCGACGAGAGGTTCGCGGTGGCCGGGGCCCAGCCGGCCGCGGTGCTGGTCGGCGCCCTACGGCGGGCCTGGGCCGAGGCCCATCCGATCGACTTCGTCGACGCCAGTGGGGACGGAGCCGACCCCGCCGCGTGTGCCAGAGGCTCCTGCGGCGTCTGAGGTAGATCCGCTTCAGCCTCCGAGCATGCCGTAGGCATGGGTGGCCGAAAGGGTGGCGACCACCCGTCGGTCGGCCACCATCGCCTGTCGGAACTCGTCCCAGTCCGGATGTTCGCCCTGGGCCGACCGGTACATCTCCACCAACTCCTCGACCACCGCGTCATCG
>JADGOF010000349.1 GCA_017883105.1 Acidimicrobiales bacterium | reverse complement strand
GAGGATCCTCGCCCCTATGTGTGGCACAAGACCGCCGATGAGATCCTTGCCTCCCTCGGTGGATATCTTGAGCGAGTTGTTGACTCAGGACACTAGGGCATCGAGCCCGGTACGGCGATCTCAACTGGCGGTGGTGGTGGTCGACGCAGCTCCGACGGGTGCGACGCCGGGCCCTGTCGTCACCGTGGTGGTGGCCGACGACGTGGTCGCCGTCGGCTGGAACGTCGCCGTGAACGGCGTGTGGACCGTGGTGGGGAGCACCACGGGAACGTTGTTGATCGCGAACGACACGGTGGGCGTGCCGAACTGAACTGTGGTGAGCCCGGTGGCCGGAATGGCTTGGGCCACTCCGGCCTGGAGCGTCCCCGCCCACAGCGTCGATCCGGACGAGGCCGTGGTGGCGGCCACCCAGCACGGTCCCGACGCGGTCACCGTGATGGTGAACGAATTCGAGACCACCGGGTAGGTGGCCGAGGTCGACGTCGACGACACAGCAACGATCTGGCTCGGCAGCGTGGTCGATGTCGGCTTGGTCTTCACGTGATTGCCCTGACCCGTGCCTCCGTGCGATCGACCGGTGGTCGCAGGGGAGGCGACGTGGGGGCCCGAGGTGGTCTGCGTGGTCGAGTGGCTGTGGGCCTGGGGGTTCGAACGCCTGCTCCCGACATAGGCCAACACCCCGAAGAGCACCAGCGCGGCAACCACGATCATCACTGTCGTGCCACGCCGGGCACGATGGTTCATCGACTCGAGCGCGTGGCGCTGGGCTCGACGGTCGGGGGTGACCGGCGCCCCCTCCGGGGAGGGTTGAGTGACATACCGGTCACGAGGACGGGCGTCGTCGAAGACCAGGGGTGTCCCAGGATCGGGGAATTCGTCGCTGCCCCGCACCGGAACCGGGGGGACTGACCGAGTGGTGGGTGTGCCCCCGCCACCGGAGTCGGGCTTCACGTGGGTATCGGTGCTCCCGTCACCCTGTCTGACCGGCTCAACCGTGGCTGGGCCGATGCGGTCGGAGAGATGCTCGAGGGTGCCGAGGGCGGCGTGATAGCTCCGCACAGAGTGCAGGTCATCGCCGCTCGGTCGCCGAAAGAGGGCTGCCAGAACGAATCCGGCAACGATCAATATCACGGCGACCAGAACGACCCACATCACAACTATTCAACCCCGAATAGGAAGGAGGCCGGGCCGCGGGGCCTCATCGGGGCCTCTAGGCCCCCAATTCTCGGGCCGGAATGTCCCACGGAGAGCCTCAGATGGCCGTCACCGATGTCAGGCCACCGTCCACCGTCAGATGGGTTCCGGTGATGAACGACGCCTCATCGGACAGGAGGAATCTGATGGGCCTGGCGATCTCGTCCGGCGTGGAGACCCGCCCGAGCGGTGTCTTCTCCTCCAATTGTTCCCGGAACCCCGGAAGCTCGAAGGCCGGTGCAAGCATCGGCGTAGCCACCGCCCCAGGGCATACGGCATTGACCCGAAATCCCTCCATGGCGAACCGCTGGCCGATCGAACGCATGACACCGAGGACGCCGCCCTTGGAGGCGCAGTAGGCAGTCAGGAACAGGCTGCCGAAAAGTCCCTCGATGGACGAGATGAAGACCACCGCCGAACCGGGGCCGGCCCGGCGGAACGGCTCCATCACGGCCCGACAGATCATCACCCCACCCCTCAAGTTGATGTCGAGGGTTGAATCCCAGACATCGTCGTCGATCATGTCGATCGGCATCGCTCCCGACACGCCGGCGGCGTGCACGAATCCACCCAGCGAACCGAGGGCAGTAGCTGCTCGGGGCACGGCCAGTTCGATGGCCCGGGTGTCCGCCACATCGACGACCGACCAATCGGCCACCACGCCAAAACGGTCGCTGCAGATGGTGGCGGTCTCTTCCGCACCCTCGGCCTTGACATCCCAGATGGCCACAGGACGGCCCACCTCGGCCAGAGCGAAGGCGGTCTCGCGTCCGATACCGGAGCCTCCCCCGGTGATCAGGACGCCGGTGTTGGGCGCGCCCAGGCGGTCACCGGTGCGGACGGCGGCCGATCGGGTCGACTTCTTGGCCGGGGTCGACTTCTTCACTCCGGACGTTCGTCTCGACGATGCGCCAGCTGAGGAGGGAGCCATGGGTCGCAGTTTGTCAGAAATCGTCCGCGACCAATGTCGGGTCGCTCAGGTTCTTAGACCGGCCCGTGGCTGCACGCCGGCAGGGATCTCCGATCGCAGGGGATTGGAGCGATCCCGCTCGGACACGACCGGCTCGGTGAGTCCCCAGTCGGCGCCGATGGCCGGGTCATCCCAGGCCACACCAAGTTCGTCATTCGGGTTGTAGTAGCTGTCCACCAGGTACCAGAGCGTGAGGTCGGTGAGCGAGGCGAATCCGTGGGCCACGCCCGGGGGAATGAACAGACCCCGGTCGTGATCCCCATCGAGATCAAGGGTGAGGGTGGCACCGTCGGTCGGCGATCCTTGGCGGAGGTCGTGGAGCACCACGCGGGCGGTGCCTCTGAGCACGTACCAGTAGTCGGCCTGATGGAGGTGGTAATGCAGACCCACGATCGCACCGGCCTGCTTCTCGGACCGGTTGCCCTGAGTCATCTCCCGACCCAACGGGAACCAGCTTCGGCGGTAGGTCTCCACGAAACGGCCACGTTCATCGCCGTGGGCGTCGGGCTCGACGACCATGACATCGCCGATGACCTCGGACTCTCTGATATCCGGCACGAATCAGTCCTCCTCGTCGGGTGTGGGCTGGGCAAGAGTAGCGAACTGGCGGCGGAAGAACAGAAGCGGTGTGCCGTCAGCCGTCCCCAGGTCCAGCACCCGTCCCATGATGAGCTCGTGGTCTCCGGCGTCGTGGACCAGGTCCACCTCACAGTCAACCCAGCACAGCGACCCCTCGATCACCGGTGCACCGCTGACCGGTGCAGGATGCCACGCAACACCCTCGAACTTGTTGCCGCCGGAGATGGCGAATCCCTGGCAGAGGTCCTCTTGGTGGTCGCCCAGCACGTTGACACAGAAGCTCCCGGCCTGTGCAATACGGGGCCAACTGGTCGAAGTCCGGGCCGGGGCGACAGCCACGAAAGGCGGGTCGATGGAGAGCGACACAAAACTCTGGCAGGTGAAGCCGACGGGATGGCCGTCCTCCATGCCCGCCACGATGGTCACACCGGTGGCGAACCGGCTCATGGCATCTTTGAACTGGCTCAGGTCGAAGGTCACCTCAGGCCTTCCCCAGGTCCACCGACACGCCTTCTGCGGCGGCACTCACCTCCACGAGATGCTCCTTCGAAGCCATGCGGCGTGACTGGACAAGCATGCGATCGATCTCCTTGTCGGTGTGGCTGGGGTCGTGATGGAAGAGGCTCAGTCGTCGGGCCCCCGACTCTTTTGCCACATGGAGCGCATAGGCAGCGGTCGAATGGCCCCAGTCGGGCAGGTTCACGAACTCCTCGTCGGTGTACTGGGCGTCGTGGATGACCAGATCGG
>JADGOF010000348.1 GCA_017883105.1 Acidimicrobiales bacterium | reverse complement strand
GGGCCGAGGCTATCGGTAGGGTGTGCCGGTGCTGAAGTCGTTCGCCGGCGGTCGCGTGTTCGGCGGAGCCTGGGGCTCGGGAGTGCCGACGGTGCTCGCCCTCCACGGATGGCAACGCACCCACGAGGACTTCTCGCCGGTGTTCGGCGATCCTGGCGCCACCGACCAGGTCAGCGCCATCGGCCTCGACCTCTTCGGCTTCGGGGCCACCCCGCCTCCTCCTGAACCGTGGGGGACCGAGGAGTACGCACGGCACCTGCTTCCCCTGTTCGAGGAAGAGGGCGCCCTGGCCGACCGGGTGGTGGTGGTCGGCCACTCGTTCGGCGGACGGGTGGCTGTCCGGCTCTGTGCGATGGTTCCCGGCCGGATCGAACGCCTGGTGCTGACCGGGGTTCCCCTTCTCGACCGGGAAGGCCGGCGGGCCCGCCCGGCCACCGCCTACCGCATGGCCCGTCGCCTCCACCGGATGGGGCTCGTGGGTGACCAGCGCATGGAGGCCATGCGGTACAGGTACGGATCGCCGGACTACCGCGCCGCCACCGGGGTAATGCGAGGGGTGTTCGTGCGGGTGTTGGCCGAGCAGTACGCCGACCAACTGTCCGCCATCGACTGCCCGGTCGACCTGGTGTGGGGAGAGGACGACGGAGAGGTCCCGGTCGAAGTGGCCGTGCGGGCCCAGGCACTGTTCCCCTTCGCCACTCTCGAGACACTTCCCGGCGTGGGCCACCTCACTCCGACCGGGGCCCCTGCCGCCCTCCGCCGCGTCGTGGTCGGCGCTCCGGCCACCGGGACCGGCCCGGAGGGGGAAGCCGGCGGCGACCGCACCGACGGTCCATCGTGAGCTGGCTCGGTTCCTTGGGGACGGTGGGCCCGGCCCGATTCCACGGTGGAGCGGCCTGGATCACCGTTGCCCTCTGTCTGGCTTCATGCGGTCCTGCCGGGCTGCGCTGGTTGCGGGTGGCCCAACGCGAGCACTACCTGGCCGGTTCCGTCTCCCGGTTCGCGGCCCGGTGGTGGCGGGCGACGCCCCTCAACGCCGCCCTGGCCAGCCTCGCTGTCATCGCGGCCGTGGCCTCCCTGTGGTGGCCGGTGGCGGGAGTGGCCGTGGCGGCCGTGATGGCCGCCGGACCGGTAGGCCTCTCGTTGCGGGGGAGGAGCTCACCTCTGGCCTGGACCCGCCGGCTGCGCACTCTGGCCGTGGTGGCGGCCGCTCTCGAACTGCTGGTCGTGGGCGTCGGGTTGGCCACCGGCCCGGCCTCGGTGCTCGCCGTGGTGGCGGCACTGGCCGTACCCCTCGTGGTGGACACGGCCTGCTGGATCACCTCGCCCCTCGAGCGCCGACTGTCCGCTCACTTCGTGGACGATGCCGCCGCCCGACTGGGCCGTGTGGCTCCCACGGTGGTGGCGGTCACCGGCTCGTACGGCAAGACGTCGACCAAAGGCCACATCGCCCATCTGGTCCGGCCCACCCGCACCGTGGTGGCCACGCCGGCCAGCTTCAACAATCGGGCCGGCCTGGCCCGGGCCATCAACGAGCACCTGGCGGACGGCACCGAGGTCTTCGTGGCCGAGATGGGTACCTATGGTCTCGGAGAGATTGCCGATCTGTGCCGCTGGTGCCCGCCGGACATCGCAGTGATCACCGCCATCGGACCAGTCCACCTCGAACGATTCGGATCCGAGGACCGCATCGTGGAGGCCAAGGCCGAGATCCTCGAGTCGGCAGACGTCGTGGTGCTGCAGGTGGACGATCCGCGACTGGCTGCGCTGGCCGGCCGCGCCGAGGCACGGGGCAAACACGTGCTCCGGTGCTCGACGTCGGACCGGTCTGCCGACGTCTGTGTCGAACGCAGCCAGGACGGCGCCCGGCTCTCCGCCTATCTGCACGGAACGTTGGTGGCCGGGGATGTCCCGATGCCGACCGGGCTGCAGCCCTCCAATCTGGCCTGTGCCATCGCCGTGTCCCTGGTGGTGAAGGTCGAGCCGGAGGACGTCGCCTCCCGCCTGGGGACCCTCACCGCGGTCGACCACCGTCTCCAGGCCGTGCGATCGGCCTCGGGCGCCACCATTCTCGACGACACCTACAACGCCAATCCGGCCGGGGCATCCGAGGCTCTGGCCGGCCTGTCGGCAACGGCCGGCCTGTCGGCTGCGGCAGCACCCGGGACAACGTCCCCGTCGGGCCACACCCACCGGACGGTGGTGGTGACACCGGGGATGGTAGAGCTCGGTTCCAGGCAGTTCGAGGAGAACCGGGTCTTCGGCGCAGCCGTCGCCACCATCGCCACCGACCTGTTGATCGTGGGCCGCACCAATCGACGGGCGCTTCTGGCCGGGGTCGGCTCGGTGCCGGAATCGACGACGGAGGACCAGTGGGTGCCCGACCGCAATCAGGCGGTCGAATGGGTGCGCAACCACCTCGGACCGGGGGATGTCGTGTTGTACGAGAATGATCTGCCGGACCACTACCCTTGAAATCTTGAGCCGCCGGTCGGGGTCGTCCGCCGATGGCCGCGTTCACGCCCGCCGATCGGAGGAGTCAACCCACTGTGGCCGAAGTCGCCGTCATCTTCGGAGGTCCGTCGCCCGAGCACGACGTCAGTGTGCTCACCGGGCTCCAGGCGTGTCGTGGGCTGGCCGCCGGGCCACTGGGGTCGGGCAGCGCGATCCATGCCCTCTACTGGTCGAAGACCGGCGAGTGGTTCGAGGTCGACCCCGGGCTGGAGGCCGAGGCGTTCCTCGAGGGTGTGCCCCGAGGGACGACCAAGCTGCAGTTCACCGCCGCCCCCGGTGGGGGGTTCGCCGAAGTCGGCGGCCGTCTCGCACGGGCCAAGACCCTCGCCATCGATGCCGCCCTGGTCTGCTGTCACGGTGGCCCGGGTGAGGACGGCACCCTCCAGGCCGCCCTCGATCTGGCCGGCATCCACTACTCGGGCCCGACCGTGTCCGGCGCGGCGCTGGGTATGGACAAGCTGGCATTCGCCGCCCTGATGGCCGCTGCCGGCCTGCCGACCTTGCCCCGGGTGATCCTCGCCCCCGATGCCGACCCGCCGGCCTTCGAGGGCCCCTATATCGTCAAGCCCCGCTTCGGGGGCTCGTCGATCGGCATCGATGTGGTCGAGGACTTGGCCACCGCCCAGGCCCGACTGTCCGCAAATCCGCACCTTCGTTTCGGTGCGGTGATCGAGCCGTACCGCCCCGACCTCAGCGACCTGCAGGTGGCCGTGCGCACGTGGCCCTCCCTCCAGCTCTCGGCCATCGAACGACCCATCCGGTCGGCCGGGTCCGCCGACATTCTCGACTATCGCGACAAGTACGTGGCCGGGGAGGGGATGGCTGGCGCCAACCGCGAGCTTCCCGCGCAGATCACCCTCGAACTGGAGAAGGGCCTGCGCCATGCGGCCGAGGTGGTGGCGGTTCTGGTCGGGGTCCGGGGAGTGGCCCGCATCGACTTCCTCGCCGACGGCGAGCAGTTCGTCGTCAACGAGATCAACACC
>JADGOF010000347.1 GCA_017883105.1 Acidimicrobiales bacterium | reverse complement strand
CCGATGGTGCGGATGTTGGCATTCATGCCACTGGCCACGCCGGTTTGCGCGGGGGGCACGGCCTGGACGATGAGGTTGGACATGGCCGAGAAGGCCAGGCCCAGACCGACTCCCAACAGCGTGCTGGCTGCGTAGATCTCCCACGCTTGGCCGTTGGCGAAGGCCAGGATGAGGTAGGCACAGGTCGAGGCGATCGACCCGATGATCACCGCCGACTTGGATCCGATGGCAGCAGCGATCTTGCCGGACAGCAGGCCGCATATGAACATGGTCACGGTCAGGGGGAGGAGGAAGAGGCCGGACTGGATGATGCTGGCGCCGAACCCGTAGCCAGCGGACTTTGGGGTCTGCAGGAACTCGGGCAGGAACGCCATCACCGAGTACATGCCCATCCCGAACATGAACGCCACCAGGTTGTTGGTCCACACCGCGGGGACCCGCATCATTTGCATGTCGATGAGGGGCTCGCGGGAGTGGAGCTCCACGTAGACCCACGCCGCCCCGATGGCCATGGCCAGCACCATCAGTCCGATGACCTTGGGTGAGCCCCAGCCCCATCCGGGAGCCTCGCTCACCGCCACCAGGAGGGCGACCAACCACCCTGACAGCAGTACCGCAGCCGACCAACTGATGCGACCGGGGGTGCGGACCGGCGACTCGGGGACGAAGAGCTGGGCGCAGACGGCGGCGATGACGATGATCACCAGTGGGATCCAGAAGAGCCAGTGGTAGTTGAGGTGCTTGACGATGGGCCCGGCCAGCACGATGCCGGCACCGCCGCCGACGGCGGCCATGGCGGCGATGATGCCGATCGCCCCGGCGATCCTGGCCCCGGGGAACTCGTCACGGATGATGCCGAACGAAAGGGGGAGGACGGCACCGCCGATCCCTTGGACGGCCCGGGCGAAGATCAGCAGGCCGATGGAGTGGGACAGGCCCGCCAACGTCGAGCCGACCCCCAGGGCCACCAGAGTGGCGACCAGCATCCGCTCCTTCCCGACCATGTCGCCCACCCGCCCGAGGATGGGGGTGAAGATCGAGGCGGACAGCAGATAGGCGGTGAGCACCCAGGTCACGGTGTTCTGCGAGGTGTGGAGGTCGTGCTGGATGGTCGGGAGGACCGGCGTCACCAATGACTGGAGCAGCGCATAGGCGATCGTCCCCAGTAGGAGGACGGTGAAGGTGACCTTGTAGCTGGACCGCTCGATGGTTGTGGTCATGGGGTTCCCGGTGGTTGGAGGTGGCGTGCGTCGGCTGCTGATGGGTAGTCGTGGAAGGCAGCCGGTGGAGGCTGTAGCGGAGTTATCATTCCGGTTAG
Organism: Acidimicrobiales bacterium; assembly: GCA_017883105.1. Lineage (GTDB taxonomy): Bacteria > Actinomycetota > Acidimicrobiia > Acidimicrobiales > RAAP-2 > Bog-756. Next base: position 2,180 of record JADGOF010000347.1, on the reverse strand, counting down.
GACGGTACTACAAGCGGAATGGTGATTCCATGTGCTCCGCCGACCGCCTGATGCGCGGGTGGCCGGGGGCGTCGCACCAGGACGCAGAGGTCGGTGAACCGGGAGCGCCGACTCCTGGTGGGCCGAGTGTCAGATCAGGAGGGCAGGTGGTCCGGTTGGCTCGGGTAGAGCAGCTGCCCGTGGGTGTCGGCGATTGTCTGTACCGATCGGATGGCGAACAACATGACGCCGGTGGCGAGGGCCAGATCGACGGCGGCAATTGGCAAGGCGACCGGAGTGCCCACGAGGATCAGGACTCCGGTGACGAGGCCCGCGAACCGTGTACCGAGGTAGCACAGCCACATCTGCAGGACGACTCTGCGGCCGGGGTGTCTCGGAGGAAGGCAGTCCCGAATGGCCAGGTAGGGAAACCAGAGACTGACGACGGGGATGAACCAACCGCCGACGCCGAGCCCGGGGACGAGCCTGGCCGACATGCGAAGGAGCTGCGCGGTCTTGGCCGACCGGAACTGCCAGACGAGAAGCACGATGGTCATGGGGATCGAGACCAGGGAGAGCAACTGGGCGATGATGGCCAAGGCGCTCGACTGGTGGCTCAGCGCAAGGAGCTGTTGGTTGCGGGCCGGACTTGAGCCGGAGCGGAAGATGGTCCGCAGCAAGTCGAACTCGGCGCGGACCTTCGAACTCTGTGACCAGTTGGATACCATCCCGATGACCGTCAGCACGGGATAGGCGACCGCCACTCGCTTGGCCCACGGGACCGACCTCTGTTCGTCCGCGAACATGTCATGGACGGACGGTCCCGCCACCATGCCGGGCCGGCGCTCCGTATACGCCGCGGCGGCAGGTGCGGGCCCCGGGGGCGTCGAGGCGTACCCGGTCCAGGCATCTCCGTCCCACCACCGCCACGCCGCCCACCCCGACGGATCGGGATACCAGCCCGGCGGCGTCTTGAACGGCTCGCTGGAGGTCACGGGCCGAAGGGTAGTGTCCCTTCCCTTGCGGCGCCGAAGGAAGCGCCGGCCCGTGACCGAGGGTACGAGCCGCCCACGTACCTACAACGGCTCGCCTTCGCCGATCTCCGTGGTGACCTCGGCGATGGCCTCGTGCTCGGCCTCCGCCGACAGCGGTTGTCCGCCGCCGTTGTCCCGCCAAAGCTCTGGGACCCGCCACAGCAGGGCACCCACCCCGACCACGCAGGCCAGGCCGCCCGACCACACCGCGAACTGGGGCCCACCGATGGTTGCGGCTACGCCGGTCTCGGCGTCGCCCAGGCGGGGGCCACCGGCCACGACGGCGAAGAACGTCCCCGACAGGCGCCCTTGGAGGTGCTCGGGAACGGCGCGCTGTTGCACGGCCTGTCGGAAGACCGCCGAGACGACGTCGGCGGCGCCGGCCAGTGCCAGCAGGGAGAGCCCGATCCACAGCACGGGGATGATGCCGAACAGGGCGATGGAGGCCCCCCACACCACGACGCATGCGCCGATGGCCCGACCCTGATGACGGACCCGGCCGCACCATCCGGTGAAGAGGGAGCCGATGAGCGCTCCCGCCCCGGGGGCGGCATAGAGCAGTCCGACGACTCCGGCCCCGCCGCCGAACAGCTGGGTGCCGAGTGCGGGGAAGACCGCCCGGGGCATGCCGAAGATCATGGCGTTGAGATCGATCCAGTAGGTGGCCGAAAGCAGCTTCTCCTTGCGCAGATGCCGGAAGCCCTCGGCCATCGACCGCAGGCCCATCGGTGTCCCTCCGCCGGTGGGTACGAGCCTGGGCAGGAGGAGTGCGGCCACGAACGCCACCGCGAAGGTGCCCACGTCGATTCCGTAGACGGCACTCAGCCCGACGGTGGCGATCAGCACCCCAGCCAGGGCCGGCCCTGCCACCAGGGCCAACTGCTGGATGGTGGTCTGCAGGGCGATCGCCCCGATGACGTCCTCTTCGGCGACCAGCATGGGCAGGGCGGCCCGACGGGCCGGCCAGTCGATGCCCTGGAATCCTGCACCCGCGGCGGTGCACACGAAGAGGGGCCAGACGGCAGGGTGGGAGAACGAGGCATTGACCACCAGGCCTCCGATGGACACGGCACTGGCCACCTGGGTGAGGACCAGGATCCTCTTGCGGTCCATGGCGTCGGCCAGGGTGCCACCCCACAAGGATCCGGCCAGCAGGGGCACCAGCTG
>JADGOF010000346.1 GCA_017883105.1 Acidimicrobiales bacterium | reverse complement strand
AAACCGGGACGTGTCGTTGGTGCGATTGCGGACCTCGACACCGACGTTGAGCGAGAGATTGGAGATGTAGGGGAACGGGTGGCTGGGGTCGACGGTCAGGGGTGTCACCACCGGAAGGATCAGCCGATCGAAGACCTCATGCAGATAGGACCGGTCCTTCGTGCCCAGCGAATCCCAGTCACATAGCTCGATCCCCGCCGTCTTGAGGGCGGGGACGACCTGGTCCAACAGCAGGGACTCCTGCCGACGGACCATTCGTTCCAGTGAAGCCCGCACATCGCGGAGGAGTTGCGCAGGGGTGCTGCCGTTGAGGGCCAGGCTCTTGATGCCGGCGACCACCTGGCGCCGGAGGCCGGCCACCTGCACCTGAAAGAACTCGTCGATCCGCTCGCTGAACAGGATGAGGAACTTGACCTGCTCAAGCAGGGGGACGTCTTGATCGTCAACCAGATCGAGCAGGCGGTCGTTGAAGTCGAGATCGGAGAGCTGACGAGCGAAGTACCTCGAATCGGAACCACGGCCAGAATCAGCCTGGGCTCCCCGTGACGGGTCGACGCTCATTGAGGCAACGATAGCAACCGGGGTCGACGCCACTTCCGCGACGCACAGGTGGGTGGGCCACACCGGAGTCGGGAGCTCCGGCGGGGACTCCACCAGCCAGACCGTGACTGCCGCCTCCGGCACCTGTTGCCGAGTGAGCCACAATGAAGGCCACCTACTGGTGAGGAAAGGCGCAGGCCATGAGCACTGATCGAACAATCGAAGTCGTGGTGGAGATCCCTCGCGGGAGTCGGAACAAGTACGAGTACGACCACGAACGCCACGTCATGCGGCTCGACCGTCGACTGTTCTCAGCGACCTTCTATCCCGCCGACTACGGATTCGTCCCGGACACCCTGGCCGAGGATGGTGACCCGTTGGATGCCCTCGTGCTGCTCGACGAGCCGACGTTCCCCGGTTGCCTGGTGGAGAGCCGACCGGTTGGCGTCTTCTGGATGACTGATGAGAAGGGGCCCGATGCCAAGATCATCTCGGTGGCCTGTGGCGATCCCATGTGGGAGAGCGTCAGGAATCTCGACGAGCTCCCACCACACCTGACCTTCGAGATCGCCCACTTCTTCGAGGTCTACAAGGACCTCGAGCCGGACAAGCTCACCAAGGTGGGGGGGGTTCGACGGTGTCGACGCCGCATGGGAAGAGATCGACCGGTCGTTCGACCGCGCCAAATCAGTAGCCGGGTGACACGGTTCTGGACCGGCTGAGGTCCGGGAGCCAGCCTAATTCCGCCTGTCGCCACGATCCCCCGATCTCTGCAGTTAGCCGAGGACTTTTGCCTTTTCTGCGGCAAACTCCTCGTCGGTCAGCGCACCGGAGTCGTGCAGTTTCGCCAACTGTGTCAACTGGGCGATGCGGTCGGTCGTATCCGAACCCCCCGGTGCAGCTGCCGCAGGGGGTGGCGGGGCGGCGGCAGGAGCTGCCCCTCCCGGAAGTCTGCTGCGCACCTTGGGCATTCTGCTGGGCCTTGTTGGCACCGGCCTTGGCCCCCATGTAGGCGACGCCGCCTACCGCGGCGACTCGGAGCAACGGGCGTCTACGCATGAATGGCATCGAGAACCTCCTCAGCCCTGGTCCGCGTCGAGCTCGATGCCGAGAGCGAAGGCGATTTCCGCAGCTGCCGACACGATCCGCACATTGCCGACGGTGGGATTGAGCGCCACCAGCAGGCCGAGGATCTCTTCGGGGGTGACGCCGGCATCGAGGGCGAACCCGACCTGAAACATGTAGGACGCCGGGCGGCATCGGCGGCGATCAGTGCAGCGATGTTGGCCAAGGCGTAGGTCTTCGGATCGAGTCCCGATGCTTCGAGATTGTCGAGGCGGGCCTTGAACAGGCCTTCGAGGGCGTTGCTGTCGTGCCGTGCGAGCCCGACGAAGATATCGGTCGTGCCGGATGAGACGGCCATGGTCATTCCTCCACTTGTCATCGGTGATCTCAGGCGTGGCATTTCACGGTCGCAAGACGGCAATTCTACGGAGTCAACAGCGATGATGCCCGCCCGGCGACCCTACCGGATCTTTCTTCCTCGTCACCTGGCGATACCTGCGGGCAGCGGCTGCTTGGCGGAACGGACCGGCGTCCGGTCATGTCACGGGCGCCCGGCTGTCACGCGGCCCGTGTTGCCCACTCATCGTTGACCTCGAAGGCCTGGAGGATGCGGGCCGAGGCGTGCTGGATGCGCCCGCAGGAGGCCCTGATGCCGGCAATCGCCTCCCTCGCCTCCGCCCGCCCAGACCGCCACGTAGCCGAACGAATAGGCCCCGCTGTCAACGTCGAGACGCTGGCCAGACCATGTACGCGGTGGACTCTGCCTCCAGCTCCGCCAGGGGGCGGTCGTGACTGCCCACATGAAGCAGTGCGTGGGCGATCTCGTGGGCGAGTGTCTTCACGCGTTGCGCCGGTGCATTGCCCGCCTCGATGCGGATGCGGCGGAGATCGAAGGTGCAGTCACCGTTGGTATCACCCCTGAGGTGGGTGATCTCGACCGAGTAGCCGATGGACCGTGCCACGTCGGTCAGATGGCCGAAGCATGCTGTCGACTCGTCCCCTTCGAGCTTGTTGCATGCGGCCGGCAGCTCCTCACCTTCCGTCTGGGAAAGGTCGAAGACGGGAACGTATTCGAAGCCTCGAACTGCCCTCCTTGTCTCTGCTTCCTCGTCGGGCTCTGTGGCCTTCCGTGTCACCAAGGGAGCGAGGATCCAGATGGCCTTCTCTCCCTTCTTGACGCTCCTCCCGAGTTGCTTCCATGCGTTGAACCCGGTGACCCTACTGGCGTCGGGATACTGTGCGGCGATGAGTACGACGTTGCCGAAGCTGTAGCGGTGGAACCTGGCCTGACAATCGAGGTGGCGTCGCCACCGGTCGGATCGAGTGAGTTCGGCGATCCCCCGGGTCAGCTTTGCCAGGAGCTCTGCGTGGTTGTCGGCAACATTCATTTCGGGTATCCCTTCATGAGCGGAAGCGCGATGGGCCCGCATGGCGGTGGGCAGAGGCAGTGAACGCCGTTCAGCCGCAGCAATCGGAGCCGGGCAGAGCGTGAGGACGCACCGATCCGCACCTGATCGCACCAGTCGGAATCACATCGCGTTGCGGCTCCGCCAAGGGGCGATCAGCGATGCGCCGTTGGCCGGATCAGATCTCTGCAGGCTGGCGGCTCATCGGCCCGGACAGTCGCGACTGCCCGTCGGCGAGAATGTAGGTCAGAGGTGTGACCACGGGTACCGACTCACGAGCGGATAGCCCGACCAGGGCCTAGCCCACCTGGTCTCGCCCTGAGGGGTCATGCCCGTGCAGAGGGGGCTGGTACGGTAATTCCTCGAAGTGCGCCGGGCGGGAAGGCACCGTTTCGGTTGTTCAGCCGCCAGTTCCACTGGCACCCGGGGATGTAGCTCAGTTGGCTAGAGCACCTGCTTTGCAAGCAGGGGGTCGTGGGTTCGAGTCCCATCATCTCCAC
>JADGOF010000345.1 GCA_017883105.1 Acidimicrobiales bacterium | reverse complement strand
ACGCTCCGAGGGGCTGAGTTAGGTACTACACGGCGTTACGCGAAACACTGCCACTGACCTGGGAGAATGTCGACCTCTCATCGGATAGCCAGGAAACTCTCGCTAGGTGGCTGGTGTCTTTCGCGGTGTCGCGCGAATCCGGCCTGAAGGCCGAAAACCGATCTCCCTGCACGATGCCCCCAAGGGCGTTCAAAGCATCAGAGTGGCGTCGGGCCGCCCGGTCAATTTCCACCAGTGTTGGTCGATTTCGGTCGCTTTCGAGAAAGACACCAGCCACCTAGGCGGGTGGGTCGTCGGCCCCGTACCCGTTCACCGCACGCCACATGGCGTCCACCGGAGGATCGCACCCGGTCCAACTGGTCAGCTGGAGGGCGGCCTGGTGAACCAGCATGCCCAATCCATTGGAGACGGTGGCACCACGATCCCTCGCCGCCAACAACCACGGGGTCAGGGGTGGATGGTACACCAGATCCACTACTAGCTGGCCTTTTGCCAGCAGTGACGGGTCGAGGGGCCAGGTGTCCGGACCTGACCCGGCCGGACCGGGCCTAACCCGGTCGTCCATGCCCAACGGGGTGGCGTTGACCACGAGATCGCACTCCCCGGCCTCGGCCGCCGACCCCAGCCTCCCCACCGGTCCGGCCAGCGCCGCAGCAGACGCTCCACGGTCAGAGGAGCGGTTGACCACCACCACGTCGGCCGCCCCGGCATCGGCCAGGGCGGCAATGACCGCCCGTGCCGCGCCACCCGCACCTATCACCAGGCACCGGCGTCCTGCCGGGTCGAAGCGGTCACCCCGGCGGAGCGCGGCCACCAGTCCGGGGCCGTCGGTGTTGTCGCCGACCGTTCCGCCTGGCTCGATGACCACGCAGTTCACTGCGCCCAGGCGCTCCGCCAGTGGGGTCCGCCTGTCCACCAGGGTGGCCACCGCGTCCTTGTGGGGCATGGTCACCGAGAGGCCTCTGATGCCCAGGGCCCGGGCGCCGACCAACGCTTGTGCGGCCTGTCCGTCGGCCACCCTGAAGCCGACCGACACCCAGTCGAGGCCCAACTCCGCGAACGCCGAGTTGTGGAGCAACGGGGAGAGCGAATGGGCCACCGGATCGCCGATCACCCCGACCACGGTGGATGCTGCGGACAGCCCCACCATTGACGCGGGAGTGGTCGGAGTGGTCGGCATCGCGCCAGTCTTGTCGGTCTACGCCAACCCGCGCTGTGTCGCCAGCGCTTCATTGCCTTGCTGCTCTGCGAAAGTATTGGCGAACGCTTCGGTACCGTCCGGCTGCACCACCACGAAGAACAGCCACGAACCCGCGGGCGGATGCAGGGTCGCCTGCAGCGCCGCCCGTGAAGGGAAGCAGATCGGCGTCGGGGTCAGACCCTTGTTCAGATAGGTGTTGTAGGGGGTGTCGAGGCGCAGGTCCTTGGAGGTGACCGCTCCACCGTCCCGCCCCTCGGAGTACAGGACGGTGGAGTCCATCTGGAGCGGCATGTCCTTCGCCAGGCGATTGAGGATGACCCGGGCCACCGGGCCCAGATTCCTGTCGATCACGCCTTCCTTCTCGACGATGGAGGCCATGGTGATCGCCTCATAGGGCGTCATTCCGAGGGTGGCCGATCCGGCCTGCAAGCTCAACTGGTCGGCCTCTTTGTCGAACCGGTTGATCATGACCGTCAACAACTGGGTGTCCGTCTCGCCGGGGACCACCCGATAGACACCGGTGCCGAGCAGCCCGTCCAGGTTGGTCGACCCCGCGGGCTGCCACGGCGAGCGCACCGTGCCCCCGGTGGCCAGGGCCTTGAACGCTCGCTTGCCGTGACCCGGGAGTTGCCCGACCCGGCCCGCCACTTCAGAGACGGTGAATCCGGCCGGGATGGCCAGCGGGAAGACGTTCGGCCCGGTGGCCAGCACCTTTCGCACCGTGGTGAAGCTGGAGTTCTTGTTCAGGGCGTACGCCCCGATCAGTACTCCGGGGAGGCTATGGAACTGGCTCCAGATCCGGTAGGCCAACGAGCTCCCGATCACCCCCTTGGAGGCCAGGGTGCCGACCAGCTGGTTCACCCCGGTGCCCGGCGCCACGGTGACGATTACCTGCGGGCCGGGTGGCCCCGAGGGGTTGGCTTCAGAATCGACCCAGAAGTAGCCGCCGACCAGGACGCACAGTCCGAGCAGGATCACGACGACCACTATGATCCGCAGTGGGCGGCGACCCGACTGCGGTCGGCCCCCACCGGAACCGGCCCGGTGCGCTCCGTCGCCCGGCTGTCCGGCCGTCACCTGATCGCCGACGGGTGCACCGTAGATCCTCGGGGCACCCTGCCCCTCGGGGAGGCCGCCCGAACCGGCGCCGCTGCCGGTGCCCCCGGGGCCCGGGGCCGTCCCTTCCGTTCCCGGCGTGCTCATGAGGCCCTCCGCGAGCTATCGAGCCAGGCCGACAGCATGACCGCGGCCGCTGTCTGGTCGACGATGTTCCGGCGTTTGCGTTCCCTCTTCCCACCGGCAGCCAGCGCCTGGTGGGCGGTGACCGTGGTCAGACGCTCATCGAAGAGCTCCACATCGATCCCGTGCTGGGTAAGCAGGCCGCGCAGCTCCTCTGCCTCGGTAACGGCAGCCGTGGCCGCGGGGCCGTGGGACCCGTCGAGCGAGAGGGGCAGGCCGACTACCACCACGACCGCCTCCTCTTCCAAAACCAGTGCGACCAGGTCGCGACGATCACGGGCCGTGTCCCCCGATCGCACCAACGTGCTCCGGGGCACGGCCACCGTACCCGCAGAGTCACTGATGGCGATGCCGATGCGACGGGAGCCCAGGTCGATGCCGATGGCCCGACCCCGTCGGGAAACAGCGTCCCCCGTCATGACCGGTCAGGCAACGACAAGCGCTCGCCTGGCCTCGTCCAGAGCCGCGTCGATCCCGCCTGGATCCTTGCCGCCGGCCACCGCCACCTCGGGGGATCCGCCACCCCCCCCGCCGAGGAAGGGCGCGACCCGTTTGACCAGGTCACCGGCGTGGACCTGGTCACCATTGGCATCATCTTCGCCGGAACGGTCGGCAACCACGGCCAGAGCCGCCTTGACCCCGTCAGGGCTTCCACCCAGGACCACGGCACGGAGGCCGCCCATGTTCTGGATGGTCTGGGCCAGGTCCCGCAGCACGTCGGGGCCCAACCCGTCGCATCGGGCGACGACCACGCCGTGGGAGGCGGTCGTGACCAGCGAGCGGGCTTCGGCCTGCATCTCGCGGCTGCGGGCTTGCTCGAGCGACTTCTCCGCCACCCGCTGACGTTCGAGCAGCCGGTCGATGGCCTCGGGGACGTGCTCCGGCTCAGTGCGCAGCAGCTGGGCCGCCTCGGCCAACAGACCCTCGCGGGCCACGGTGCGGTCGAACGCTCCGGTGCCGGTAACCGCTTCGAGACGCCGGGTGTTCGACCCGATCGAGGATTCGGAGACCACGGTGATCGGGCCGATCATGCCCAGGGCGCCGACATGGGTGCCGCCGCACAGTTCGACCGAG
>JADGOF010000344.1 GCA_017883105.1 Acidimicrobiales bacterium | reverse complement strand
TTCGAACAGCGGCACCCAGCTGACACCCCCGACCACGTCGGCTCCGTCGACGACGGTCCTTCCCAAGTCCGGCGGTTCGACAACAACAACCACGACGACCACCACCGCGTCCGCAGCGGCCGGCTCCCATACCAAGCGCGGCAGAACCAAGGGCAGTGGGAAAGCCGGCACCTCGGGGAGCACCACCACCACGTCGAGTCCGACGACTCCGACGACCACGTCGACCATGGTGATCAGTCGGCCTCCGGTGTCGGCTGCCGTCGTGCCGACAACTCCGGCTGCCGCCGTGCCCACGACGCCAGCCGCCCTCCTGCCCCTCGCGCAGTTTGCCGCCCCACAGGCAGCACCGGTTGCACCGTCGGTGGGTGTCCCAGGAGCGCCGACCGCGACCAAGGTCGGTTCTGGCCACGGTGGGTCACTTGTCACCTGGTCGGCACCGGGCACTGATGGCGACTCTCCCATCACGGGCTACAACGTCTATGTCGGGACCAGCCCCGGTGCCGAGTCAGCGCTCCCGGCCAACGGCGCCTCGCCGATCACGTGGAGGTCCTACCTCGTCACTGGTCTGACCGCGGGCCAGACCTACTACTTCACGGTGAGGGCGACCAACGCAGCGGGCCTCTCGAGCGCCTCCAACGAGCTGTCGGCATCTCCAATGGTCGGCTATCGGTCCGTGACCACACTTGCGGCACCGATCGTGGGAATGGCTGCCAGCCCCGACGGGACCGGCTACTGGCTGGTGGATTCGCGGGGAGCGGTGTCCGCCCACGGTGCGGTCAGGAGCTTCGGGACGACGGCATCGCAACGGCTGGATGCCCCGGTCGCTCAGATCGTGGCCACACCTGACGGCAAGGGCTACTGGGAGGTGGCCGGTGACGGAGGGGTGTTTGCCTTTGGTGACGCCCGCTTCCTCGGATCGATGGGTGGTACCCAGCTCAACGCCCCCATCGTCGGACTTGCCCCGACCCAGTCCGGCAAAGGCTACTGGGAGGTGGCCGGTGACGGAGGGGTGTTCGCCTTCGGTGACGCCCGCTTCCTCGGCTCGATGGCGGGGAAGCCGATGGCCGACCCGGTGGTCGGTATCGCTGTCGACGCCGCCACCGGCGGCTACTGGGAGGTGGCAACCGACGGAGGGGTCTTCGCCTTCGGTGCGCCGTACTTCGGGTCTGCAAACGCCGTGAATCTGGGTGAGCCGGTCATCGGGCTGGTTCCCACCGGCACCGGCCTCGGTTACTGGGAGGTGAGCAGCGACGGAGGGGTGTTCTCCTTCGGGAGCGCGCAGTTCCAAGGATCCGCCGAAGCCGCCACGCTGAACACCCCGATCACCGGGATGGCTCCCGATCAGGCAACCGGGGGCTACTGGTTGGTGTCCGCGGACGGTGGGATCTTTGCCTACGGGGCCCCCTTCCTCGGTGTCGGCTGACCCCGGCGTCGCACGCATCTCTCACATCCGGCGCCGATGGACAGTGGTGACCTGCTGACCGATTGGTAGCGTGGGACGTGGTGGAACGCCCATGAGTCGCAGCCCCGACGTGCACCCTGAATTCTACGACCCCGAAGGTCCGGGCCGATCCGACGGCGAACGATCGCTGTTCCTCACTGCCGAGCAGCGAGTGCGCCAGATGGTCCGGAACTTCGACGATCCGACCCAGGAGTGGCGGCGTCTCTGCGGCGAACTGTTGGGTACGTTCTTTCTGGTGCTGGTGGCCGCGGGTGGCCCGATGATCGACAAGGCCATCCCGGGGTCGGTTGGTCGAGCGGCAGCGGTCACGGCCCCGGGGATGATGGTGATGGCGATCATCCTCTTCATGGGCAAGGTGTCCGGAGCCCACCTCAACCCCGCGGTGAGCATCGCCTTCTCGCTTCGGGGGGACTTCCCCTGGCGGCGGATCCCGGGCTATGTGGTCGTCCAGTTGGCCGGCGCCGCGCTGGCCGCCTGGTTCCTCCAGTCGGTGGTGCACATCTCGGCACTCTATGGATCGGACTACCCGGCTTCCGGGTACACGACGCGCGACGCGGTGTTGATGGAGGCGGTGTTGACCCTCGGGTTGGTGAGCGTCATCCTGGGGACGGCCTCAGGGGCACAGCAGGTGGGCCTGTTCGGGGCGATCGGCGTCGGGAGCTACATCGCGTTGGCCGGTCTGTGGGCGAGCCCGATCTCGGGTGCCTCGATGAACCCGGCCCGCACCCTGGGACCCGACATGGTCTCTGTCGACTTCACCAGCTTCTGGGTCTACATCGTGGGGCCACTGGCCGGGGCGGTGCTGGGGGTCGGCGTGGCGTTCGTGCTGCGCGGACCCGGCGGGGGTCGAAGCGGCTCGTTGGCAGCCCAGGGTGGGATCCGCCCCGAGATCCACCGGCCCGATCAGGCATGACCGCCGGGTCCGACCCGACACGGATCTGACGGCAGCGGTCTTCGCCCGTTCATCCGCCGACGAGCCGCCCGAGTGCCCGCGAGTGCCAGGTGGCCCGTCCGGCTCTGTCCTCGGCTCGGTCCGCGCTGCCGGCCACTCGGAGCCCGGCATTGATCCCGAGGTACCGGAGGGGCTCGGGCTCCCAGCGCTTCGACCGGTGGCCGACCCAGGGCAGCGTGGTCAGCTCGGTGTCCAACCCGAGGATCAGATCGGTCAGCGTCCGGCCGGCCAGGTTGGTGGTGGAGACCCCGTCGCCCACGTAGCCGCCCGCCCACGCATGGCCGGTCGCGCGGTCGATCCCGACCGAGGGGAACCAGTCGCGGGCGATACCCAACGGGCCTCCCCAGCGGTGGGTGATCCGCGCGTCGGCCAAAGGTGGGAACAGGTCGACCAGTGTCTGCTGCAGTGCATCGTGGACGCTGGGGTCGCGGTCGAACTCGGGTCGAATGGCCGAACCGAAATGGTAAGGAGCGCCGCGGCCACCAAAGGCCATCCGACCATCCTCGGTGCGCTGTCCGTAGATGATCATGTGGCGGTGGTCGGCGAAGGTCTCCCGCCTGGCCAGTCCCGCCGCGGCCCAGAAGTCGTCGGGCAGGGGCTCGGTGGCGATCATGAGGGAGTACACCGGCACCAGGGTGCGCACTTCACCGCGCAGCGTCCGGGTATACCCCTCGGTGGCCCTGACCACGGTGGCCGCATTGACCGTGCCGCGTGCGGTGTCGATCGCGCCCGGCCGGATGGACCGGACCTCGGTCTGCTCGTAGATGGTGACGCCACGTCGCTCCACCGCAGCAGCCAGGCCTCGGACCAGTCGGGCGGGGTCGACCGCGGCACAGTGCGGCGTGTAGGTCCCCCCCAGCACCCCGGTGGCACCGACCATGGTGGCCGCCTCGGTGGCCGACAGCAGTCGAAGGTCGTCCTCGTCGATACCGAGGACCCGGGCCGCGGCGATCTCGTCGTGTGTGCGCTGCATTTGCGTTCTGGTCCGGGCCACCACCACGGTCCCGCCGAGGGCGAAGCCGCAGTCGATGCGCTCGGATCCGACCACCCGACCGACTTCCCTGACCGTGTCCTCCATCGCGTGGCGCATCGCGGCACCGGCG
>JADGOF010000343.1 GCA_017883105.1 Acidimicrobiales bacterium | reverse complement strand
GGCGGAGCCACTGGTCGAAGATCTGCCCGGACGGGCCATGCAGCTGATGGCCGTGCTGCGCGAGTTCCGGGGGAGCGCCCACCTGGTGGCCATCCGGGCGAGTGGTCTCGACGCCAAGACGGCGCACTTCATCGCCCGACCGAACGACGTTGCCATGTTCGGCTGGTCGCAGGACGACCCACCGGTGATGGGGCCGGCCGAGCGCCAAGCCAAAGAGTCCGCCGAGTCCCTGACCGACCAACTGGTGCGCCCGGCATACGCCGTCCTCGACGATGCCGGAGCTGACGCTCTGGTGGCCGGAGTCGACCGGATCGCCGCCGCACTCGCCTCCTGATCCCCGACCATGCGCCGGCGTTGACCTGGATCGACTAACAGTCCAGCGCCTCGGATCGGGACACGTCGACGGCCACATCGAGGGTGTGGGAGTCCCCGCCGCCGAATACGATCCCCTTGAGCGGGGAGACGTCGGCGTAGTCGCGACCCCAGGCGGTGGTCACGTAGGTTGATCCGACGATCTTGTCGTTGGTCGGGTCGAGGTCCAGCCATCCCCAGCTCGGGATGAACACCGAGGGCCAGGCATGGGAGGCATCCGCGCCGACCACGCGTTCTTCGCCGGCAGGCGGTCTGGTTTCGAGATAGCCGCTCACGTAGCGGGCCGCCAGTCCCATGGACCGGACGCATCCGACGGCCAGATGGGCGAAGTCCTGGCACACGCCTCGGCGGAATTGCAGAACCTCCTCCAAGGGGGTGGTCACCGTGGTGAAGCCCGGGTCGTAGGTGAAGTCCTCGAAGATCCGTTTCGTGAGTTCGGCCACGGCATCGACCAACGACCGACCCGGCAGAAACGATGGCTCCGCGTAGGCATGTACCCCCTTGGTGGTGGTGACCAGGGGGGAATCGAAGCAGAACTCGCGGACGGCCAGGAGCTCGGCGCTCAGATCGGTGGCCAGCAGGTCGCGTGCGTACTCCCACGAGGGGCCGAAGGCAGGCAGGGGCTCGCGATCCGACACCGACACCGAGCTGGTCGAAGTGACGGCGAGCTCCAGAAACGGCCCGTCGACGGCAAAGGAGACCACCGGGTTGCCGAAGAAGTCGGTCCGCTCCGTCCAGCTGGTCGGGGCCGGCTCCACCACCAGGTCGCTCGACAGGCAGGTCTGGCGCTCGGTGTCCCGGGGCCGCAGATGGGCTTCATTGCGGCAGCGGGTTACCGGCGCGCTGTATCGGTAGTTCGTCCGGTGGACGATCCGGTAGATCACCTGCCACTTCCGAAGGTTTCGGACTGTCGTCCGGCCAAGACCGAAAGTCGCTCGTGGGCGAAGTAGGTCTGGCGCAGGGAATCGAGGAGATCGGCCAACAGTCCGTCGACCCTGCCGAGGACGGCGTCCAACTCCGAACGGCGCCCGGTGGCCGGGTCGACCGAGGCCAAGCGGTCCGCATCGGTCAGGCGCAACCTGGTGGTCGTCTCCAGAATGAGCTGCTCCTCGTCTCCCAGGCGCTGGGCGGACGACTGTTTGGGCAGGTCCGCCAGATGGCTGAACAGGCGGTCGAGTTGATAGATCGCGCTACGTGGATTGGCGGCGTCGTAGATCAAGAGGTCGACGGCACCGACCACGTGCATGATCGGGCCGGACCGGCGCCGGAAGACGATCAGGCTTTCGGAGGTCTTGAGCATTGACTCCACCAGGAGGTCTTCGACCACCCCGGCCCGTTGCTCGACAAGCACCGTTCGCAACAGTCTGACCAGGGACTGGGCTCGTTCGAGGCGCCGGCCACCGTCGAGGAACAGCCACGCGGAATCACGTTCCATCTTCTCGGCCGACAGCCCCGAAATGGCCAGTAGGGCCTGGAGCAGGCGTTGGAGGCTCGACTGCACGCCGACCAGTTGGGTCGGTGGCCGGTGTCGGAGACGCGCCAGCTCTTCCTCAACATCGCCGACCAGTTGCCAGGTGTCACCCGACAGCTGCTCACGGACCGAGTAGGCGGCATCGACCAGAATCCCGAGGGACGACACCAGACTGCCGTCCACCCCGGCGTCGAGCAAGAGGGCCAGGGCCCCGTCGGTCGGTGAGCATGTCCGGTTCGGCTCCGTTGGCGGGGGTCGCTCCGTCGGAGACGCCGGGCCGCTTGGGGCGTTCCGATGGGGACAGCCCCCGGGGTCGGGTTCCCTCATCATCAGGTTCGGAGATCGGATCGAATCCGGAGGTGGTGCCGAGGGCCGACAGAAGTACCTGGAGAGACTCCGCACCCCCGGCCATGCCGACACCGAGCGGTTGGTCGAGCCGGGTGAGCACCGTCCGGATGAGGCGGATGACCAATTCGGCGTGCTCGGCGCTCCGACCGAGGACAAAGAGCTGGGCGGCGATGCGACCGGGTAGAGGTGTGGTGATCTCCGGCATCACGGGCAGGCGCACTGCGGGCCTCGACGAACGGAGCCACGCGCTCTGCTGGAATGCCGGTTCCTTCGATGCCACCCAGGTGTCCTTGCTGGTGCCGTCGCCCCGGCTCGAGATGATCACAGAGGACGGATCGGCCCCGACTCGGGTGAGACCGCCCGGCAACACGCTGAAGCCATGGGAGCGGGCGTGGTTGTTGGTGTCGTCGCCCACGGTGAAGGTGCGCAGCACCGCGGGACGGGGTTCGAGCGCCCCGGTGTCGGTGACGGTGGGGGTGGTGGACGGCTCGATGACCTCTTGGCCCACCCACGCCGCCGGCTGCGATCGGAGCCGTGCGCGGAGTTCGTCGAGCTCTCCGGCGGTCAACGCGGACCCCACCACCGGTCGTCGCTCCGGCGAGGGGCGCATCGGAAGCACGATCAGGCGCTCGAGGCCGTCCAGTACGTGGCTCAGGCCCTGGGGGTGGCCGCACCACCAGGTCTCCGGCCCCCGCAGGGCCAACTCCTCGCCCAGGACCACCGGGGCCAGCGTGGAGAGCAGGCCGGTGAGGGCGGGGTTCTCAATGACTCCGGAACCCAGCGGGTTGACCACGGTCACTCGGCCACGACGGGCCACTTCCACCAACCCGGGTACACCGAGCAGCGAATCCGCCTTGAGCTCGACCGGGTCGCACCACTGGTCGTCCACCCGCCGGATGATCACGTCGACCGGCTCCAGCCCGGCCAGCGACCGCAGCCAGACCCGGTTGTTGTTGACCACCATGTCCCGTCCTTCGACCAGGGCGTACCCGAGGTAGGCGGCGAGATAGGCGTGCTCGAAGTAGGTCTCACTGAGGGGACCGGGGGTGAGGATCACCACCCGAGGTTCGTCCACGCTTTCCGGGGCCACCGTGGCCACGCCGGCCCGGATGGAGCGGATGAACCGGGCCAGGCGCTCGACGCCGGACTCGCGATGAAGGTTGGGCAGGACCCTCGGCAGGATGGACCGGTTGACCAGGGCGTACCCGAGCCCCGACGGTGCCTGGGCCCGGTCGCCGATGGCCCGGAACCCTCCATCGTTGTCCCGCACGACATCGACGGCGGTGGTGAAGAGGCGATGGGACCCCGGAGCGGTGATGCCGGCACAAGGACGGAGGAAGGCCG
>JADGOF010000342.1 GCA_017883105.1 Acidimicrobiales bacterium | reverse complement strand
GAACTCGCGATGACCAGGGCATTCGTGTCATCGACTGCCGATTGGTCGCCGAACCGTGGGCGCCGCCAGCAGCGCGAATTTCTGCGACAGCCTCTCAGAGGCAGGATTGCGAGAATCCGTTGATGGAGATGTCGAGGTGGGTGTGGACTTTTGGCCGTTGCAACCGGATCTGAAGCATCGAGCGCACTAGCCGGCAACCCGCGCCGAAGGGGCTGTCCCCGTCGATGCTACGTCGCGAAGTTCCGGCCGGATCCCGTCACCGGTGCAATGCGCGAGGTGAATATCAAACGGAGCAGCTCTTCTGGCCGACTTGAGCGGCACTGGTCCAACGCGAGCAAGTCATTGGTGGGTATGGTCAACTTCACTTGATTCCAAGATCTGACCGAACGAGTGGAGACGGAGAATGTACGATGCCGGCGTAGGGATTGTCAGAAGTCCAGTGACAGTCATTCTGCTGTCGATCGTCACTCTCGGGATCTACCACCTCTACTGGCAGTATGCATCCTTCAAGGAGCTGAAGGGATTCAGCGGTGAAGGAATCGGCGGAGGACTCGGTCTCCTGTTTGCGATTCTGCTTGGAATAGTCAATATCTTCCTTCTGCCGTCCGAAGTCGGTCATCTGTACGCCAGGGAAGGTCGGGCGGAGCCTGTTACGGGACTTACTGGATTCTGGGTACTCATACCGTTCGTCGGGTGGATCATCTGGGTGGTGAAGACTCAGAGCCGACTGAACGAATTCTGGGAATCTCACGGCACCCAGGCTTAGCGAGATCGTCTGCACCTGGCCTCCTCACCGGCCGGTGGCAGCGACCTCGGGGGTCCCGGCCGGACAGGTGCCCCCTTTGACGCTGGCGGGTGGGTGGCGGTTGCTCGGAGGTGGTGAAACTCCATCTTGAGTTGGCTGAATCCTCCCTCGATGGTTCGAATGCAGGCCGAGACCCTTCATCCCTCGTCGGCCTTCGACAGTGTCAGTTGGCTTCTCACCGCTGTCGGCGCGCAGCAGGCCGTGGCTGTCCGGAGCCCGCGATGGAGTGCCCGCGCCGGAAAAGGGGAACCCGCCCTGGCCCCCCGCCACAGCCGGGCGGACCCGACGTACGTCAGAGGTTGACCACCGGGCAGGTGACGGTGCGGGTGATTCCCTCGATCAGCTGGATCCGGCCGACCACCATCCGACCCAACTCGTCGACAGTTGCCGCTTCGGCCCGGACGATCACGTCGTAGGGACCCGTGACCCCTTCGGCCGCCACCACGCCGTCCAACGAGGCCACCGTGCGGGCCACCGTGGCCGCTCTTCCGACCTCGGTCTGGATGAGCACGTAGGCGCTGACCGGCATGTGGTTCTCCTGAAACGGCGGAACGGGGGGTTACCCGCATGCTATCGCCACCGTCTCGGCCGCCTACCATGCCGTTGTGGGTGTTCGGGAGCGAGGTGACCAGTTCCGACGGCTGGCCCGCTCCGCCATCACCGACCTGTTCGACCAGCGCCGCACCTTCGGTCGCCTGGCCCTGACCCACGTGCTGATGATGGCAGGGGACACTCTCTTCGCCATCTCCCTGGCCGGATCACTGTTCTTCTCCATCTCGCCCACCGCGGCCAAGGACAAAGTGGTCCTCTACCTCCTCTTGACCATGGGTCCGTTCGCCGTGGTGGCTCCGGCACTGGGCCCGCTGATCGACCGCAGCCGAGGGGCACGGAGGGCGATGGTGGTGGCTTCGGCCCTGGGCCGGGCCGCCCTGTGCCCGTTCATCGCCCGGGACATCCACTCCCTGCTCCTCTTCCCGGAGGCGTTCTTGATGCTGGTCCTCTCCAAGGTGTACCTGGTCACCAAAGGCGCCCTGGTGCCCGAGATGGCGGCGCTGGACCTGGTGGACATCGACGCAGCGGGCGGTCCGTCGGAGGAGCGTGACGGGGGCGCCAAGGCCTTCCATGGCAACCCGACGGTCGAGGTGCGCCACCCCACCCCTCCCTACGGCACTCCCATCGTCCATGTCGAGGACCCGGTGACCGGGGCGGACAAGGCCGAACCGGACCTCGCTACCCTGAATGCCCGACTCGGGCTACTGGCCTCCCTCTCGGGCTTCGTCTTCGCCCTGCCTGCGGTGGCTCTGCTCAAGCTGTTCGGCGCCTCGAGTGTGATCTGGGTCGACCTGGCGGTGTTCGCTGCCGCGGTGGTCGCCGGCCTACGCCTACCGGTCCGCCGCCAACTCCGGCCGAAGAAGGAGGCGCGTGAGGTCGGCGTCCGTCAGGAGATCCAGTTCGCCCCCGACTTCGACATGAGCTGGGCCGGGGACGAGGAGGATCTGGCCGCGTTCCGGCCCATGGCCGACACCGAGGTGGTCCTGGCCCTCATGCCCATGTCGGTGCTGAAGGCCCTGACCGGATTCCTCACCTTCCTGATCGCCTTCGACCTCCGACGGGAGAATGCTGCGACCTGGTGGTTCGGGCTGGTGCTGGGCGCCCTGACCGCCGGCGCCCTCATCGGCGTGCTGTCGGTGTCGAGGATCCGCCGGGTGCTCAGCGAGCAGCAGATGCTCAGCGGTGCACTATGGCTGGTTGCCGCCTTCGCCGGTCTGAGCGCGGCCTTCCCGTCTCGCGTGTTCGAGGCGGTGGTGGCCCTGGTCGTCGGGATGGCCGGGGCGATCGCCAAGCCGTCCTTCGACGCGCTGGTCCAGCGCCATGTGCGCGAATCGGACCAGGGCCGGGCGTTCGCCCGCTTCGAGACCCGGCTGCAGCTCTTCTGGGTGGTGGGCTCGTTCGTGCCGGTCGTGCTGTCCCTGCCCATGCCGGCCGGCAACCTGGTCATGGCGATTGTCGCGGCCGCCGGGGCAGCCTCCTACATGAGTTCGCGACGGGCGGTGCGTGCCTCCGGCGGGCGAAGACGCCCGACCGGGTGACTCAGCCGAGCTGCTGTTCGAGCTTGTCCACCTCGGCCGCCAGTTCAGCGGGAAGCTTGTCTCCGAAGATGGCGAAGTGTTCACGGATTCTTGGCACCTCGGCCCGCCACTCGTCGGCGTTGACCGTGAGCAGCTTCTCCATGTCCGCGGCCGAGACATCCAGCCCGTTGGTATCGATGGCACTGGGCGCGGGGATGTAGCCGATGGGCGTCTCGGTGGCTTCACCGGTCCCGCTCACCCGCTCGAAGACCCACTCGAGGACTCGGGAGTTCTCGCCGTAGCCGGGCCAAAGCCAACGCCCGTCTTCGTCCTTGCGGAACCAGTTGACGTAGAAGATCTTGGGAAGCTTCTCCGGATCGGCGGAAGCACCGATGTTCAGCCAGTGGGCGAAGTAGTCAGCCATGTTGTAGCCGCAGAAGGGGAGCATGGCGAAGGGGTCACGGCGGAGGTTGCCGACAGCTCCGGCAGCTGCGGCCGTGGTCTCCGAGGCCATGATCGAACCGAGAAACACGCCGTGCTTCCAGTCCTTCGACTGGAACACCAGCGGGACCACCGAGGCCCGCCGCCCTCCGAACATGATGGCGTCGATGGGAACGCCGGCCGGGTCCTCCCACTCCGAGGCGATGGCCGGGTCCTGCGCGGCGGGCACGGTGAAACGGGCGTT
>JADGOF010000025.1 GCA_017883105.1 Acidimicrobiales bacterium | reverse complement strand
TCGTCCGGCGCAGTTCCCGACTCGTCGCCCGAGGTGAGGAAGCGCCCATCGACGTCATTTGTCCCTTGCAATGACATTGCCACTCCTGTCGGTGACCGCATGGTCGGCGATCGAGACTCATCGGTCTCAGAGATCTGCCTCAGCGTCGCAGTGGTTACTGCGCTGTCAGGTGGATCGAGCCGAGTCCTTAGCCTCGATAATTCGTCCCGACCCTGACTCGGTAGGTTTCGCGTCCGGGCAAAAGCCCTCCCCAACCTCGAGAATGTGCTTCACTCGGCGAATACTCCATGCAGAAGAGGAGGGCTCCTTGCAGGCACACAGTAGTCACGCCACCCGCCGGATGGGGGTGACCGTTGACGGGAAGGATCTGGTGTCGCACGCGGGTACCGCGTTGTTGTCCGAGCCGGCGGATCGCAGTAAAGCGGCCAAGGCGATGTCGGTGGCCTTGTGCTCGCAGGTGCCCGGTGCGCGAAGTTCCGGGATACTCGTTGGCGAGGTGCATGAACGCTTTCGCCTCTCTGACCACGTCGTAGTCACCCCTGAGTTCGATCGGCGATTGGATGCCGAGGTCGTACCCGGCACACTCATTCGTTCGGTCACCCCGAACCGTCGACCCCGGAACCATCGACGGGGGTCAACTCGGACTCCGTCGATTGCGAAAACCATCGCGCAGGGCTACCAGTGAAGGCCAAATCCGGCACCCGATCGCGCCACCCATGACTCAGCCGTCCGGGCCGCGTCACGCGGTTCGGAGGTCGCTCTACTTGTCCTCTGGTGCAGCGGGCGCCGACTCCGTGTCCGACACCAGCGTGTCCGCTGATCCGGCCTGCGTAGACGAACTTGCCTGCACCGGGGTCGCGGTTCCCGAGGCATCGGCCCGCCGGATGCGCACCGCCAGGTAGGCCGAAGTCCCGAGCGCCGCCAAGGCGATCACGGCCAGTGCTTGGCCTCGCCTGTTGTAGTGACCTCGCACGTGCTTGCCGCCCAGAAAGTGCGGGACGCTGTGGATGGGCAGTGTCAGGTACTCGAAGGCAACGATCGCCGCCAGTACTCCGATGACCGCCAGGATGATTACGCCGATCCATTTCATGGGAGTGCACTGTACTCAACATGGGGCCGGGTTGCCGGAATCGTGCAAAGGTACGGAAAGATCGTCACTATCCGGAAGCCGCACTTGCTCGGACTTCCGTGCGCAGTACTCATCGTCGCCTGGTCGCCTCGCATGCCAAGACCGCCAGCGCCTGCCTTGCCGTGGAGTCCCAGCTGAATCGGGACGCGTGTTCAAAGGCGGCGCTCCCGAGCCGCTTTCTCAGGATCTCGTCGGTGAGGACCGAGTCGAGGGTCTCGACCATGCCGTCGGTGGTGTCAACGAGGAACCCCGTGGTGCCGTCGACCACGGCGTCCTCGTGCCCACTGATGCGGGTCACGACAGAAGGGGTGCCGCATGCACCGGCTTCGGTAACCGTCATGCCCCAACCCTCCCGTAGGGAGCTCGAGGCCACGACCCACGCCCTGCGGTAGAGATCGACGAGCTCGTCCTGATCCACGTACCCGGGCAGGGAGATCCAGTCCTCGGCGCCTTCCTTGCGGATCAGCTCCTCCAGCATGGGCCGTTCGTACCCTTCGCCGGCGATGACGGCCTGGAGTTCGGGATGGCCCGGCTTCAACTTCACCAGGGCCTCGATCAGCAGCTCGAACCGCTTGACCGGCACCAGACGTCCTACGGCCACCACCAGAGGAACTTCGGACCGCCTGGTGCCGGGGGAGAAGTGGGGCTCGACGCCGGGTGGCACCACATTGATGTTCTTCGCCGGCAGTCGGAGCTGTTCCACGATCTCCCGCTTCGACGACGAGGACAGCGTGATGATCTGGCTGCGGCGGTAGACCGGTGGGGCGATCCATCGTTCCATGGCGTTGCCGGCCTCGGCCATTCCCTTGGGCAGGACCATCTTCCACATTTCAGCGTGCACGTGGTGGAGGAACACGATCCGTGGGCATCGGGCCCATAGCGGCGAGAGAAACGGCATGCCGTTCCAGATCTCGACCAGGCCGTCGCCTCGGCCCAGATGGCCGAGCACCCCCGAGATCATCGTGCGGGGAAAGATCGAGTAGCGCCCCACACGGCGGGTGATCATGTACCCCTCCCTCCGCATGAAGGGTGGTGCCTCCGCCACCGTCGACGTGGTCATGTTGACCGTCAGTCCGGCGTGCGACCAGGCGGCGAGGATCCGGTGGGCGTGGAGCTCCGAGCCGCCGGCTTCGGGATCATCGAAATCGCGCCAGGCGACGACGTCGATGGACCGCAGCCCGGCGGTTTTCGCGATCTCCGCGATGGAGAGATCGGCATATGGTCGGAGCGCTGGAGTGTCGAACGCTGACGGGCCCAACCCTCGATCACCCGGGGAGAGGGTCTCCATGCGGTGTCCACCGGCGTCGCTTGCACCCGTGGGAAAGTCCTGCCGCGTCAAGCCGCCCTCGTCGACAGCGTCCTCCATCGATGGTCCCCCCCAACACTCGCCGTGGGCCGCTCGCTCACGTTCAAGGCACTGCAGCCTACCGCTCGACCATCGGCTGAAGCCAGACCCGGGACGGGATTCCTCAATTTTGGGCATTCCGTGCCATGAGGGCCGCTGGCAGCCTTCCCCGTGGAGGGCGCCCGGTGGGGAACACCGGTGCCCACCGGCTGAGGAGGCGGGAACGACCTGTGCCTGGTGAGGAGGATCGGGGCATTCGGTCCCTGCCGACGGTCGGTGTCGCTTGGCCATCGGCTTGTCTACACTGTCCACTCTCGTGCTCGAAGTGCCCCTTTCCCCTCACGGGCCCACTGCATCCGACCCGGTGAGGGAGGGTGAAGTCGGGCGACGTCTGCGATCGCCGGGTCGGTTCCGGTCGGCGATCGACTACCTGGTTGTCGGGGTGCTGGCCATCGTCCCCATGCTGCTCGGCCAGCCCGGCGTGGTCACTGACGACACCAAGACGTATCTCTATCTGGATCCGGGACGCTATGTGCGCCAAGCCGTCTCCTTGTGGGATCCGAATGTCGCGTTGGGTACCGTCACCCACGAGAACATCGGGTACCTCCTCCCCATGGGCCCGTTCTACTGGCTGATGGCCGAGCTCCACGTTCCGTTGTGGATCGCCCAGCGCCTGTGGTTGGGGGGCCTGCTCTTTGCCGCCGGTGCCGGAATGATCTACCTGTGTCGCACGATCAACCTGACCGGACCCGGCTGCTATGTGGCCTCGGTCGGCTTCATGTTCACGCCCTATGCCCTGCAGTATGCAGGGCGCATCTCGGTCATTTTGATGCCATGGGCCGGACTGCCATGGTTGCTCGCCTTCGTCATTCTCTCCCTTCGACGCGGAGGATGGAGGTACCCGGCGCTTTTCGCCCTGGTCGTCGCCCTGGTGAGCGGGATCAACGCCAGTTCAATTCTCTATGTCGGCATCGGGCCGGCCCTGTGGCTCGTCTACGCGGTCGTTGTCGAGCGCCAGGCGACATGGAGGAAGGCCTGGGGTGTTGCGTGGAAGGTCGGGCTGCTCAGCGCGCTGGTCTCGCTGTGGTGGGCCATCGGCCTGCAGGTCGAGGCCGCCTATGGCGTCAATATCTTGAAGTACACGGAGACCCTTCCGTCCACCAGTTCGTCGTCGTCGCCCTTCGAGGTGATCCGAGGCCTCGGGTACTGGTTCTTCTATGGTGCCTCCGACCAGACGGGCAACTGGACGCAGGCGGCGGTGGCCTACACCCAGAACCTCTGGCTTGTGGGATTGAGCTTCGGTGTCCCCGTCATGGCTTTTTTGGCGGCGGCATTGGTCAAATGGAGGCAACGGGCATACTTCGTGTTGCTGGTTGTCGTCGGCATGGTGTTGGCGGTTGGTCCCTACCCCTACTACCGCCCGACCGGTGTCAGTGGACTGATCAAGGCCTTCATGGCCGATACAACTGCAGGTCTCGCCCTTCGGTCCACCGACAGGGTGTCGCCTTTGGTCCTGTTGGGCATGGCCGTGCTCCTCGGCGCCGGAGTCACTGCAGTGTTCCGTCGGGCGAGCAGGACTGGCCTCGTGGTCGGTGGCTTCGCCTTGGCCGCGATCGCCGGAGTGTCGGCCCCCCTATGGACGAGTGGGGGTGTGGTCGACGGCCTGACGCAACCGGCCAGAGTGCCGGCCTATGTCCAGAAGGCTGCGGATCATCTGAACGCAACCCATCCGGGCACTCGTGTCTACGGTCTGCCCGGGAACAACTTCGCCGCCTACCGTTGGGGTGACACCATCGACACGGTGTATCCGGGTTTGCTCACCCGCCCCTTCGTGACCCATGAACAGCAGACCATGGGCTCGCTCCCCACCGCCGACCTGCTCGAGGCCGTCGACACCCCGTTGCAAGAAGGCACCCTCGACCCCGTCACAATCGCCCCCATGGCTTCGCTGATGAGTGCCGGTGACATCCTCGTCCAGTACGACCAGGCGTTCGAACGCTACAACGCACCCAACCCACGTCAGGTCGCAAAGGTCTTTCACCCGACGCCGGCCGGACTGAGCGATCCGGTGTCCTTCGGGACACCACGGCCCAATGTGTCATCGGTGGCCCACTTGGACGAGCAGTCTCTCGCTCTCCCGAACGGCCAACCGTGGACTGCACCGCTGGTGTCCTACACCGTGGACCATCCTCGACCGATCGTCCGGGCCGAATCATTGAAGGCCCCCCTCGTCGTGGCGGGCAACTCCGCCGGACTGGTTGCCGCGTCATCGTTCGGCCTGCTGTCCGGCAACCCCACCATCTTCTACTCGGGGACACTCGACACAGACGCCACGCTGAAGAAGAAGGTGCTAGGTCCTGGTTCGAATCTTGTGGTGACGGACAGCAATCGGAAACAGGGGTACCGCTGGAACGGAATCACGGAGAATGCGGGCTACACCGAGACGACGGCCGAGGGACCAGATAGATCGGATCCCACGGATGCTCCCCTCAACCTCTTCCCCAAGGCTCCCGCCGACGCACAAAGCACAACCGTCTTCCATGGAATCACGTCGGTGACGGCTTCGAGCTACGGCTCGCCCGTCCAGTACTTCGTGGACGAGCGCCCGGCCGCCGCCCTCGACGGCAATCCCCGGACGGCGTGGCTGACATCCCAGAGCCCCGACGGCCAGTGGTGGCAGGTGCAGTTCGCCGGGGCACGTACTGTGGACTCGGTCAATATCGTGCAGGCCCTGGCCGCAGCGCCGAGGCAGGTCATCACTCGGGTGGTGCTGACCTTCGACGGCTCGAATCGCGTGGTGGCCGATCTCGGGCCGGCGTCGCGTACGGGTTCCGGGCAGACCATCCGGTTTTCAAGCCGCACGTTCTCCAGGCTCCGGATCGGCATCGTCACCTCTGTGCGGACGAAGTACCACGTTCGTGCCGGTTACCAGAACACCGCCGGCTTCGCCGAGGTGCGGATCCCGGGAGTCGCCGCCGATGAAACGGTCTCGATGCCTCAGGATCTACTCCGTTCGGCCGGGACCGGTTCGCTTTCCGATTCCCTGACGATGCTCATGACCCGGCTACGCGGCTCGGGCTATCCGCCCCATGGCGACCCGGAGACCGCACTGGCCCGCACGTTCTGGCTGCCGACGGCGCGCACCTTCGCGCTGACGGGCCAGGCCCGGGTGTCACCCTTGGCCTCGGATGCCACCATCGACAAGGTCGTGGGCCGGACCGGTCAGGGGACTTCGGGGCCTCGTGCATCCTCGAGCAGTCGCCTCACCGGCGATATCGGGGCCGGGGCCGATGCGGCCATCGACGGCGACTCTGCAACAGCGTGGGAAACCGGCTTCGGGCCGGGCCAACAGGTCGGACAGTGGGTCCAGTACGTCCTGCCCTCGCCGGTGACCTTCGACACGATGGATCTGAAGATCGTGGCCGATGGCCGCCATTCGATACCCACCACGATCACCGTTTCGGCCGACGGGAGAGCAGAGCAGCTCGCCTTACCGACTATCGCCAGCAAACACGTGCCAGGCTCGGTGGTCAACGTCCCCGTGACCCTCCCTTCGGCACTCACCGGACAGACGATCCGCGTCACGGTCGACAGCGCACACATCCTGACCACCACTGACTTTGCCTCGCAAACGCCCTCGGCCATGCCCATCGGGATCGCCGAGCTCGGTATTCCCGGACTGGCATCGTCACCGGTCCCGAGCACAATCCCGTCGTCGTGCCGCAACGATCTGCTCGCGGTCGACGGATCACCGATCTGGGTTTCCGTTGCCGGAACCTCGGCGGAGGCGCTGGCCCGCCAGCCGCTCACGGTTTCACTTTGTGGTCCAGATACCGGGGGAGTGGATCTCGGTGCAGGGAACCACACGCTTTTCTCGTCCCCGGGCCAACAGGTCGGCCTCGACCTTGACCAGGTGGCACTCTCCTCGTCACCCGGGGGTGGGGTGGCCCCGGTCCTGGCGGGCGGCCAACTGTCCGCGCCGCGGGCGAACGGCGCGCCATCCGTCACCATCGACCGGGAGACGGCCACCTCGATGCAGCTGACCGTGTCGGGCGTGGCCAGCAGTGCCTCACCCTTCCAACTGGTGTTGGGGCAGAGCATCAACGCCGGGTGGCAGGCCACCATCGGCGGCCATGCACTCGGGTCCCCCGTGCTCATCGACGGCTATGCCAATGGTTGGACGGTCAACCCCGCGACCCTTGGCGCTGTCGTCCACAACGGTCAGTTCGCTATTGCCCTCCGGTGGACGCCGCAGCGCCGGGTCAACATCGCGCTCATTGTCTCCCTCCTGGCCATCCTCGCCTGCCTCGTCCTGGCGGTGAAGCCGCTGCGGCGGCGCCGTAACGCCGTCCGGGCCTATACCCGTTCCTCGCGTGCCGAAGTGGGTGATCCGGAGACCGGAACAGATGCAGCGCTCGCCCTCGCAGCACCGGAGCTCGTGACCGGGTTCCGGTCCGAGGCGGGCAGTGCCTCGTTGGAGATGGCCATCGGGTGGGGACTGGTGATCGGCGTGGCCGCAGCCCTGATCGCTTCGCCGCTGACCGGCGTCATGGTGGGAGTCGCCACAGGGATCGTGCTGCGTGTCCCTAAGGCACGTCTGGTGCTCGGCCTCATCGCCACGGCGCTGGTCTTTGCCGCCGGGGCCTATGTCACCATCCGCCAGGGCGTCGACCCTGTTGTCCCGAATGGCGGGTGGCCCACCGGATTCGGCGCGGCCAGTGGACTGACATGGGCAGGCGTGATGTTCCTCGGAGCCGACGCAATGGCGGAGATCGTACTGGGGAGGCTGGCTGGGCGAAGGAGAGACGCGACAGCGGGAGTCGACATCGAGCGGCCCGTCGAGACGGATGGGGTCTGAGCCGGCCACCCGTCATGCCTGGTGTCTCCTGCGGTCAGCCCGAGCCTCCCCACAGGGCACTGGGCCGGATGCCCCAGGCCACCTGACGAGCCAGTTCGGCGCTGACCGCAGGCAGGTCGTCCGCGTGGGTGACACCCACCAGCTTGGCGTCGGTGGTGATGACCCGCACCGGCAGCCCGACCCCATCGGCCACCATGGTGGCCACCACCTCGGGCAGTAGCACCTCGGCTTTGGGCACCTCGCCTCCCGCCGTCACCTTGGCGATCAGCGCCACCTCGTCGAGGCCGGAGGAGTCCATGGCCGTATGGAACACTTCCCAGATGCCCGCCTGGAAGCCCCAGAGGTTGACCGAAGCCGGCAGATCGCCGGCCAGCTCTTTGGGCTCGAGCCCGTCCTCGGATACGAACTGCTCGCCGTTCCCCACCCGGGTGACCTGACGTCGCTCGTCGAGGGAGCGCAGGTAGCCATGGCCATCCACCCCGCAGATTCCCCGGGTGACCGGATCGCCGGTGGCCACCGTGGAGCGCAGCTGGTAACCGACGAGGGCGTGTTCGTCCGCTCCGGAACTCAGCTGTCCCGCCAGCAGGCCCATGGCCACCTCGCCGTAGACATCGTCGGCATTGGAGACGGCGAAGGCCCGGTTCGGACCGAGGGCGCCCTTGGCGGCCAACACTGCGTGCACGGTGCCGAGCGGCAGTCGTTGCTCGGCGAAGTCCACCTCGACCGACGAGGGCCAGCAACGCTTGACGTGATAGCGGATGGCCGGTCCGGTTTCGGGATGGAGGACCAGCACGATGTGACCGAACCCGGCCGCCACCGCATCACTCACCAGCAGGTCGATGACGGCTTCGCCCCGCGGACCGATAGGGGCAAGGGGCTTGCACCCGCCGTAGCGGCGGGCCATGCCCGCTGCCAGCACCACCAGGGAAGGGCCCACGCCCGTGCTCACCCTCCCCAACGGAGGACGGCGCTGGCCCAGGTCATCCCGCCACCGAATCCGGTGAGCAGAACGTTGTGACCCTTTTCGAGCCGACCGGTCTCCAGGGCATCGACCAGGGCAAGGGGAATCGAAGCCGAAGAGGTGTTGCCGTAGCGGTCGATGACCACCACCGCCTTCTCAAAGGGGATCCCCAGTCGTTGACACGCCGCGGTGATGATCCTCAGGTTGGCCTGGTGGGGGACCATCAGGTCGATGTCGCCGACGGTCAATCCGGCCTCGGCAATGGCCCGTTCGGCCGATTCGACCACCACCCGAACCGCCTTGCGGAAGATCTCCTTGCCGTCCATGTAGAGATAGCCGCCGTGGTCGCACTTGAGCAGATGACGAAGCGATCCGTCGGCACCCAGGTTCCACGACAACAACTGCCCGGGGCCGTCGACGGCTTCGAGTACCACAGCCCCTGCCCCGTCGCCGACCAGGACGGCCACCGAGCGGTCGTCCCAGTCGGTGATCCGGCTCAAGGTCTCCGAGCCGATCACCAACAGCCGCTCGGCCCCGATGGCGAGCAACCCGTGGGCCACCGAAAGGGCGTAGACGAAACCGGAACAGGCGGCGTTTACATCGAACGCCCCTCCGGGCACGCCGATGCCGTCCTGCACGGTTGCGGACGTGCCCGGCACGATCTGGTCGGGTGTGGTGGTGGCCAGGATCACCGCGTCGATCTCGTCGGGCCGGCGCCCGGCCTTGGCCAGGGCAGCCAGTCCGGCCTCGATGGCCAGTCCGGAGGTGGTTCCACCGATCCGTCGCTCGCGGATGCCGGTCCGCTCGCGGATCCAGGCGTCATTGGTGTCCATGGTCATCGATAGGTCGTCGTTGGTCACCACCTTGTCGGGCACCCCGATGCCCCAACCGGTGACGATTCCCCCGCGCGTGGTCAACATTGCTCAGCCCGCCTCGAGAACGTGGATTCCGATAAATGCTGCATCAGTAGGTGATCCATCGAATCCGATCATGCCACCGGTATTGGCCGCCACCGCCAATCGGGCGCCTACCACCTGGCGGACACCGGCCTCGTCCCTCAGCTGGGCGGTCAGCTCGACCACCTGGGCGATGCCGGTGGCAGCGAGGGGATGGCCCCGGCTGACCAGGCCCCCGCTGGTGTTGACGGTCACGCTCTTCCCGCCGATCGAGGTGTCACCGGCCAACGTGGCCGGCCCGGCGTCGCCCGGCTTGAAGAAGCCGAGTGACTCGAGGGCGTAGATCTCCTCGGGGCTGGTGGCGTCGTGGAGCTCCACCACGTCGACGTCGGTGGGATCGATGCCGGCGTCGTCCCACGCCGCCACCGCGGTCTCCGCCAAGCGCTCGTGGTAGTCCATGTCACCGTTGCCCGAACGGATGGTGCTGGCTCGGATCCTCGGGGCCCCGGAAGTCGGGGTCGCCGACAGCACGATGGCCGCGGCGCCGTCGGTGAACGACGAGCACATCAACCGGGTGAGCGGCGCCACGATCTCGTGGGAGTCGAGCACCTCTTGGAGGGTTACCTCGGACTGGAATTGGGCGTTGGGGTTGAGGGCCCCGAACCGCCGGGCCTTGACCGCAGCAGCGGCGAACTGCTCGATGGTGGCACCCCGTTCCTCCAGCAGGGAGACCGCCCAGGACGCGTTGAGGGCCATCAGCACCGACCCCGAGGGGTTCTCCAACTTCTCGTGCATGCGGATCCGGTCGTTGCGGGGCACCCCGTCCTCGACGCCGGCCAGGGTCTGCATGCGATCACCGGTCCACATCTTCTCGACTCCGACCGCCAGCACGGTGCGGGTCCCGCCCAGGGTGGCCAGGGTGGCCATGTGCATGGCGGAGGACCCGCCGGCGCACGAATTGTCCACGTTGATGATGCCGGCGTTGCGGAGCCCAGCCTGGCGCAGGAACGACTGACCGCGGATGCAGCCCTGGTCGATCAACCGCCCGGCCGTGGCGTTGCCGAAGACCACCAGGTTGACGTCGGCCGGGTCGACCTGGGCGTCGGCCAACGCGTCTGCCACCACCTGGTGGGCCATCTCCTCGGCGGTGCGGTCCCGTCGATTCATCGGGGTGATGGAGGTGCCCACGATGTGTGCGGTGCGGTCCATGGTGTCCTTCCTATCCTCGGTTCGGGACGCCGGCCGCCGGCAGGGCGGAGATCAGGCGCTCGAACTGCTCCAGTGGTTCGTCGTCGGTGATGTACACCGCGACGTGTTCGGCCCCTGCATTGCGATAGGCGGCGACAACCTCGGCCACCTCGGAGGCGGTGCCGCTGACCAGGTGGCGATCGAACGCCTTGGCCGGAATGCCGTACAGCGAGGACATCCATCCGGTGCCCCGGTCGAGACGGATGGCCGGGTCCTCGCCGATCGAGACGAACAGGACGATGGACGGGACGACCTCGTCCGGGGCCCGACCGACCCGGTCCGCCTCCTTGGCCAAGCGCTCGAGCGCGGCGGAGTACTCGGTGGGGCTCAGGAAGAGGGGCATCCAGCCGTCGGCCAGTGTTGCTGCCCGGCGCAGAGCCGCTTCTGACGACCCACCGACCCATACCGGCACGGGCGGAGGGGAGGGAAGCTGTCGGT
Source organism: Acidimicrobiales bacterium (assembly GCA_017883105.1). Taxonomy (GTDB): domain Bacteria; phylum Actinomycetota; class Acidimicrobiia; order Acidimicrobiales; family RAAP-2; genus Bog-756. Next base: position 2,420 of record JADGOF010000025.1, on the reverse strand, counting down.
AGCGGGCGGTGCCACCATGTTCGGTGTCTCCTCGGGTGACGCCCACACCGGACGCCCACGATCGCCGGAGCTCAGCGATGCCGGCATCGAGGAGGCGGCCTCGGGAGTGGTAGTCGACACCGGCCTGCTTGTACTCTCCGGCGTGGCTTCCGACCCCGACGCCGAGGATGACCCGGCCCTGGGTCAGGGTCTGTAGGGAAGCGACCTGTTTTGCCACCGCCGGGGCCTGACGAAGGGGGAGTTGCACCACGCAGGTGCCGAGGGTGACCCGCTCGGTGGCGGTGGCGGCGACGGAGAGGACGACCATGCACTCGAGGCACGGACCGTGCCAAAACAGGTGGTCACAGGCCCACAGCGCGTCGGCACCCCGTTCTTCCGCACCGCGGCAGAGGGCCGCGACGTCGGCGATCGGGTCGGCCATGGCGGGCCCGAGGGGGACTGCGGCCCATGGAGGCACGGTGTCCTGAACGAAGGTCGGTAGGACGAGTCCGATCGGCCCCAGGGGTGTAGCTGGTCGCACCATGGGCACAACGCATCGTAACCGCCAGCGTGGACGGGGGTGGTCATCGAACGGACGGCAAGTTGCTGAAGCGAGGTCAGATCTGTGGTTCCGCGGTCTGACCGGATGCAGACTGATCCGGACCTCACCGGGTGGCGGGGAATGGGGGTCGACAGGGCGTTGTTATAGCTTGCGGGGCCCATGTTCGGGTCCGGGTAACGACGGGGCAGACCATGAGGGACAGGTTTGCCACGAAATGGCGTGACAATGCCGGTGATGCCGGCGAGAGGACGAGTTGTGGATTCCGATCTGACTACACGCAGTAGCGGGGTGGACTCTTCCGAACCGGTCGATCAGGATTCCGGCGTGGAGGAGAGTTCCCTACTCACTGATGACGAGGCCGGTGAGCGCCTGCAGGCCCTGAACGGGATCATCGAGCTCATGCGTCCGGCCGTCCAGGCGGATGGCGGCGATCTTGCCCTGCTCTTCGCCGACGTGGCCACCGGGGTGGTCGAAGTGCAGCTGCAGGGGGCGTGCAGCTCGTGCGCGGTCAGTTCCTCCACGCTCAAGGGAGGGGTCGAACGGATCCTCCACGACCGGCTTCCCTGGGTGACCGAGGTACGGGGCGGGGTCGACGAGTCAGCCGATCCGTTCGAGAGCGAGGCGCTCGGCCGCGGAGGATACGTGCCCAGCTTCTGACGTCGGAGCGATCCGGAGCCGTTCGGGACATCCGGGCCAGCGGTTCGGTGTGGCCGAGCGACGAGTCTGCTCTCCATCTACAAGGCGATGTGGAACAGATGACTCGCTCTGCGACCTAGCCGTCGGTTCTCTCGATGCCGGGGTCTGGTTAGCCCAGGGTGTTCTTGAAGAAATAGGTTGAGATCAATGCCGTGACCAGTGCAGTGGCGGCTAGGAGTACTGCCAGTGCCCAGGTGGGTAGATAGCGGAAGCCAACAACGCTCGGAGCCGCCAAGACGATGCCCCGGTGCCAGATGGACCCCGTCCCGCTGTTGGCCATGATGAGAATCGCGGTCAGGCCTACTGCGGCAGGGTAGAGGTCCAAGGTCGACCTCCCTGACCGCCACCAGCGGCGAAAGCCCATGAAGCTGGCCGCCAGCACAATCGCGATGGAGAGCAGGGCCTGCATGGCCATGACAATCGCTCCGTTGTGCCCGATGAGGATCTGGGTATTCGTGTTGCGCAGCACGATGAGTTCATAGAGCTGGGCGCCGGGTAGCCCCCCCAAAGCCTTATGCGATTCGTTCTGCAGGAGCCAGTATGCACTCCAGTGGTGGAATGCGAGCTGGTCGTGGAGGGCGAGAAGGGCCAGGGGCGAGAACCCGACGCAGCCCCAGGCTGCTCGCTTCAACACCTCGTTCCACCCTTGTGACCACCCGGCAACAACCATTGCGAGGATCAACCCCAACGCCGCGAAGGTGGCCGAGGAGTAGCTGATGACGGCGACGGCCACGCCGAGCGCGACGATGGCGTTGCGTTGGCGGCTCGCCGCGAAGATCGCGGTCACGATGCCGAGCAGCGCCAAAGCCGTCGGATACTCCGCATAGTTGTAGATCGCGCCGGGGAAGACGCCGAAGAGGACGAGGACCAGAAACGATCGCCAAGGCGGGAGCTTCCGTGTCCATCCGTACCAGAGAATCCCCAATGTCCCTAATAGGCTGAGCGAGGGGACGACCAAACCGGTCGTCAGCGGATGGATTCCCACATAGCTGACGAGCTTGACTGCATAGGGATAGCCCGGCAGCCACCCTGCCGTTCCACACCAGCGGGCACTCTGGACGGCGGCTCGGGGAAACCCGTGGGTCCCGCACAGCCCGAAGGTGCGCCCGCTCTGGCTGATGGAAAGGTAGTTGAAACTGTCCCAGCGGAACCAGTCGGCGGGCTTGAAGCTGAAGAATGGAAC